>SKSV01000433.1 GCA_007122815.1 Trueperaceae bacterium
CGCCTCGGGCTGATCCGCGTCGGGCCCCAGGTCCGCCTCCTCGATCAGCTCCGGGTCCACGGCAGCGTCCGCGGCAGGGTCTGCAACCGGGTCCGCGGCAGGGTCTGCAACCGGGTCCGCGGCGAGTACCTGGGTCGGCATGCTCGCTGGCTGGGCTGGCGCCGGAGCTGCACGCGGCGCTCTCGCGCGCAGTACGACGCCCACGACCGCGATGGCTAAGCCCGCCAACATCAGCGCGATCCACGCGAGCGAAGCGACGTCCAAACCCGTTGCTGAGGGCGCGCGCGGCAGCTCCCCTCGCGCCAGAGCCTCGGCGCGCGTCGCGGGATCCGAGGGGAACACGTCGACGACGGGCACGACCTGGGTGGCGGACGAGAACGCCCAGGCCGATTGCTCGCGCGAGAGGGGCCGCCAGCCGTCGGCGCGGAAGGGGTCGTACACGCCGCTGATGGCGTACAGGCGCGGCGCGCTCTCGGGGCGCTCGAACGGCGTCAGGAGGGTCAACACTCGACCCTGCACGACCACCTCGATCGGGACCGGCGCCGCCAGGTCGAAGCTCCCGTCGGGCTCCGCCTGCCAAGCCCAGGCGCCGTCGCCGGTGACCCTGAAGGCCAACTGCCAACCGTCACCCAACGGCATCGACAGCCCGGAGCCAGGTAGCAGCTCCACGGCGCCGCCCTCCTCGATGTCGACGTAGACCTCGATTATCGGCTGCGTGACACCGTGCGGCAAGGCGCCCGAACCGTCGACGGCGCCCAACTCCACCGCGATCCTGCTGGGGCTGCCCTCCAGCAGCCGGACCTCGATGATGTCGTACCAGGCGGGGTTGGCGTAGCGCGGCGAGGTGGGCGGCCTGAGGCTGCCGTCACCCGCGGCGTCGAGCTGTGCGGGGACGGGTTGGGCCAGGACGCAGAGCGGCGCCTGCGCGAGCAGTAGGCCGAACGATAGCAGGACGGCGAACCGGAGTGCCCGTCGCGCAGGCCCAGCAACTCGATGGAGATAGCGCCGTGGTGCCTGCCAGGAACGGGTCAGTGAGGGCATCACGAGCCGCTCCGCTCACGCGCGATGCCCAGGAGGGCCGCGGCCAGTCGCTCCGGGTCGTGTTGCGCGTGCGCACCGTCAGCGAGCAGCGGCAGGCGGAGCACGGTCAGCCCTGCACCTTCGAAGCGCTCGGCGTCCAACTGCACCAGGCCGGCCCGCTCCTCCGCGTAAGCCGCGAGGCGGAGGCGGTCGACGGGCTGGTCGTTCATCAACACCACGTCCGGGTAGCGCCCCAAGTGAGCTTCGATTGCCTCGAGGTGGTCCCAGGCGTCCATCCCGGTGGTCTCACCGTCCTCGGTCATGATGTTGCAGACGTACGCAAGTAGCGCAGCGCTCCGGCAGAGCGTGTCCCGCACGTCAGGCACCAGCAACGGAGGCACCGTGGAGGTGTAGAGGCTGCCTGGGCCCAGCACCACCAGGTCCGCACTGCGCAACGCCGCCAAGACCTCCGGTATCGGCTCGGGCTCCGCATGGCTCAACCAGACCCGTTCGACCGCACCGCCCCCCTCGTGCACGTGCTGCTCGCCAACTAGTTCGCTCCCGTCGCGCTTCCGGGCGTGCAGCGTCACGGGACGCGCCGTGACGGGGTAGACGGCGCCGCGTAGGTCCAGCATGCGGTTGGCGATGCGCAGCGCCTCGGCGAAGTCGCCCTCCACCTCGGTCAGGGTGGCGAGGAAGAGGTTACCGAAAGTGTGACCGCGGAGCTCGGTGCCGCGCGCGAAGCGGTACGACAAGAGCCTCCCTAGAGCGATCTCCTCGTCGGAGAGCGCCGCCAGGCAGTCGACCAGGTCACCCGGCGCGGGCATCCCGAACTCCGCGCGCAGCCGGCCCGACGAACCTCCGTCGTCACTCACCGCCACCACCGCGGTCAGGTTCGACGTCTCGCGCCGCAAGCCCCGCAACAGGCGCGCCAAGCCCGTACCCCCGCCCAACGCCACGATGCGAGGGCCACGCGCGCGACGTAGCCTGTCATGCAGCCGCGATGCCGCCTCACCGGGCTCAGGTAGCCAGTTCGAGAGCAGCGAGCGGTTGAGGCGCTGCACGGCCCAGATCAACAATGTCAAGCCAGCGAGAAGGGCGGCCAGCGAGGCCCAGCCTCCGAAGGTCGCCCAGGAGCGCGACGTGAGCATGGACTCGAGCGGCTCCGCGGCTGTCCTGCGCCCCTCCCCCAGCAGCCAGAGCACCGCCCCGGCGGCCCCGAGTGCGAAGGCGACCCCGCCCGCCACGGCCAGCGTGACGTGCCTCTTGACACCCATACCGGGCGCGAGCCAGTACCGCCAGGACACGATCCCGGCGTCGTGTTCCGTCGCCCTCACGGGGTGCCGGGTTCTGGTTCGGTCTGCGTTCGACAGGCCACCACCGCGTCGGACCACTCCACGATCACCACGTCTTCGACGTGGCCGATCAGCCTGCCAGGACAGAGCACCACGAGGTCGCCCCCGCGCTCCACGAAGACCAACGGTCCACCGCCGAGCTCTCCCGTGCCGAAGCGCATGGGCAGCGCGATGGCGTCGATGGGAGCGGGGCTAGTGTCGCCCTGCAGCACGCTCCAGCGCAGCCCGTCGTGCCTGATGTGGCCGACATGCCCGGCGAGCTCCACGCGGAACGTCGGGGCCTCACCGACGTCGTGGAGCGGTGCCCAGGTGGAGGGGGTCAGGAAGCCGACGTCAACCTCCACGCACGGTTCTGGTGACGCCTCCGAGTGCGGCACCACCACCGCCTCACGCGCGTGACCGCCCAACAGCAGCTCCGCTACGCCCAGAGCGGCGTCTCTCGAGCTCCAGCAGCCGACCCGCACCCGCACGTACTGCAGGCCGTCGGACATGGTGAACTCGGTGAAGGCCGGGAAGCCCGCGGAGCGGAGCTCGGCCGCCCTGAGCTGCGCCTCGCGCAGGTCGCGCAGCGCCACCGTCTGGATGCTCCAAGTCTCCCCCTGCGCCAGGACTAGGTTGCCCAAGCAGAGCGAAGCCAGCGTCACGAGCGCGAGCGCGAGCGGCCTGGGTCGCAAGCCGCGCTTCATGCCCGCCCGCCTCGCACCACATCGCCGAAGTTGCGCAGCACCTGCAGGCCCACCGCCTGACTCTTCTCGGGGTGGAACTGGGTGGCGTGGAG
>SKSV01000387.1 GCA_007122815.1 Trueperaceae bacterium
ATCGACGACTTCGACGCCATCCGCGCCGAAGAGATCGCCAGCGAACGCGGCAAAGGCCTCTCCGCCAGCGACGTCCACGCCCTACGCAACGAACTCGTGTTCCAAGACGACACCGACACCGCAGACGAACCCGAAGTCGTCGCCGAGCCAGAAGAACCCGAAGCCGAGGAACCCGAAGTCGTCGCCGAGCCCGAAGCCGAAGAACCCGCCGAACCGGCCGAGCCGGAACCCGCCGCGGAGGAACCCGCCGAGCCGGAGGCCGCCGAGGCCCCAGCCGACCCCAGCTTCGACACCGAACTCGGCGCCACCACCTACAGCAACTGCATCGGCTGCCACCAAGCCACCGGCGCGGGTATCCCTGGGGCCTTCCCGCCGCTCGAGGGTCACGCCGCGAGGTTGTACAACGCCGAGGGTGGACGGGCCTACCTGATCGACATGATGCTCTACGGGGTGCAGGGGCAGATCATGGTGAACGGGACCAGCTACAACGGCGTGATGCCAGGCTGGTCGCAGCTCTCCGACGAGGCGGTTGCCGCCGTCCTAAACCACACCCTCGTCGAATGGGGCAACGACGAACTCATCGACGACTTCGACGCCATCGGCGCCGAAGAGATCGCCAGCGAACGCGGTAAGGGTCTTTCCGCCAGCGACGTCCACCGACTCCGCGGCGAGCTCGACCTCAGTCGCTAGCGGCGAGGAGAGGCGATAGTGTTCCCCTTCGCCGACGACCCTCTGGTCATCGTAGGTTGGCAGTTGGACCCCGTCCTGATCGGCGGGATGCTCGCACTGGCGGTCGCCTACGCGCTCGCGGTGGGACCTCTGCGCGAACGCCTCTCCCCCGGCGCCCCGTTCGACGCAGGACGTGCTGCGTTGTTCGGTGTCGGCCTGTTGCTCTTCTACCTGGTCGAGGGTTCTCCGCTGCACGACTTGGCGGAGCGTTACCTGCTATCGGCCCACATGGTCCAGCACCTCCTGCTGTCCTACGTGGTGGCACGCCTGTTCCTGGTAGGGGTGCCGGCGTGGCTGTGGCGAAGCCTGCTTCTGAACAAGGTCATGGCGCCCGTGTCGAAGCGTGTGCTGCGTCCGACCGTGACCTTCGTGGTCTTCTCGGGGTTCTTCGCTCTCTGGCACGTCCCGGTGATCTACGAGGGTGCGTTGATGAACCCCACCCTTCACCACGTGGAGCACCTCGTCTTCCTGGTCACCTCGATGATGCTCTGGTGGCCGATCCTGAGCCCGCTCCCCGAGCTGCCGAGGGCTCCGCACCTGGTGCAGCTCGCCTACCTCTTCACCGTCCCGATCGCCCAGCTGCCCGTGTTCGGTGCCATCACCTTCTCGCCCGACGTCGTCTACCGCACCTACGAGATCGCGCCACGCGTTTACCCGTGGCTCTCGGCGATGGGTGACCAGGCGCTAGCCGGCGCCATCATGAAGGTGATGGGGTTGGCCTTCTTCAGCGTGCCTTTTGCGCGCATCTTCTTCGATTGGTACCGGCGCGAGAACAGTCGGTCGATCACGCAGCGAGACATGCGCCGCAGCGTCGAGCCGGGGCCCCTGGGCACCGAGGGCGCGAGGGCCAGGTGAACGTGGACCCTAGGAGCGACCCTGGCGCTGGCGCGCACGTTGAGGCGCTCGCCTTCGATTGGGGCGGAGTGTTCACGGTGGGAACGTTCGATGGTCGCGCGGTGGAGGCTCTCGCCAACCTGCTCGCGCGCACGCAGGACGAGGTCGCCCAGGTCTACTACCCGCTGATGGAACGCTTCGAGGTCGGCGAGTTCGACCTGTCCGGCTTCCAGCAGCGCCTGACCGCGGGGCTGCGCGCCAGCGTAGACGCCGACGCGTTCCGCGAGGCATTCCTCGGCGCCCATCTCGAGCGCCGCGCCATGTACGAGCTCGTCGCCCGCCTACCCGAAACGTACGCGGTTGCGATGCTGTCGAACAACGTGCCCGAGCTCTGCGACCGGGTGAGGTCCGATCCTCGCCTCACGCGTATCGAGGCTTTCGTGTTCAGCAACGAGATCGGCGTGCGGAAGCCCGACGTCCACGCCTTCGCGGCGCTGAGCGAAGCGCTGGGTTCGCCACCCGAGACGACCGTGTTCATCGACGACAACGCCCGTAACGTCGAGGCCTGCCAAGATCTCGGGTTCCAAGGCGTGCTGCTCGATACTCCGGCTGGCTTCGCCGAACGCTGGCGCACACTGCTGCCCAACCTGGCCGCCCTGGTGTCAGGGCCGGCCTGGGATTGAGAGGTCTCCCTTGTCCCGGTCGGACGATCGCGACGCGCCGCTGCCACTGGGCGACGACCGCACACCGCTCGGCACCCGCCCCATGAAGCTGCTGCAGGGCTACGTGTGGCATCCGCGCGAGATGGACATCGACCTAGCCGACTACCTGCCGCGCGAGCTCGACCCGGACGTTCACGTCCTGTGGGATGCCATGCCCGCCGCTCCCTTCACTTTCTTCGACGACGGCACTCTCGCCGCGACCCAGCAGGTGTACCAACTCACCGTGATGCGCTTCGTGCCGCCCGAGGACGATCCCGCAGCCCTGTTGCCGTGGCTGGCCGAGACGCTCCACGAGGCCTTGGAGCGCTCGCCACGGGAGGTGGGTTGGCAGGTCTTGGCCGACCTGCGCGAGCTCGCTTGAGCGGGGACTAGCTCGTCGCCCTCCCGTGATCACCGGCGTCGCCTCAGTAACGGTAGATCGCTAGCGCGAGCTTGTCGCCGGGAAGGCGCTCAGCGGGCACCACCACGACCTCGCCCCGGGTGCGCAGGACGGCTTCGGCCAGGTCGTCGAGGAGGTCTCTGGCGTCCGGTCGCGCGGCGCTGCCAGGCTCGACGCTCGCCGACGCCGGCCCGAAGCGCCCGTGGAGCTCCTCGTCCGCCGCGACCAGAAGCACTTCGACACGCCCCTCGACCGCGGCGCGCGCGATCTCCTCCACGTCATCAGCACCGAGGTCGCGAGCACGAGCGCCGCCGTAACGCTCGAGCAGGTCATCGATGCGCCCCTCGTAGAGCGGATCCAGGACCTTCCACGCGCGCTCGCGCAAGGTCGCTGTGTCCAGGGCCTCCGGGTTCGCCTCGATGCCTTCGGCGAGCAGGTACGGGTTGTGGCTCAACTCCCTGAACGGGGTGTGGTGCTCGGGTAGGGCGGCGAGCAGTAGTGGCAGTTGGGAGGGCTTCGAGGCGTGCTCGAGGACCACCCTATCCACGTAGCGGAAGAAGCGCGCGGTGTCTACCTCTGCGGCCTCGGCCTTGCCGCCGTGTCCGTGATGCATCGCGGCCTCGCCGGCACCACCTCCCTTCATGCCGTAGGACGCGACCGTCAGGTGCGGCTCCTCCTTGTCCTCACCCAGCGCCTCGCTGATGGTCAGCGGTACGCCGTCGAGTTCGAGCCGGTCGAGTGCGTAGCGATCCCCCTCGAAGAGCCGCGCCTCGTGCAGACTCAGACCCAGGATCTGGAAGCGGTCAGCGGACTGTAGCGCACGCAGCAGCGGCTTCAGGTGGAAGCGGTCGCTCACCACCACGCGCTCCTGGACGAGGTGCTGCAGGTCGATCAGCTCGAAGCGCTCAGGAGACACGAGCACGCCGAGCCCTTCGGTGCGGTGGGTCCAGAACACCTTGTCGTCCTCTAGCTCGCGAAGGCGTCCGAGCAGCGCATCGGCCAGTCGCTCGGGGTACGCGTGGCGCAAGGCAGCCTCCGCGTCGCGCACCAGGTTCCGGTAGCGGATGGGGTCCTGGTCGCGCTCGGGCCGCTGGCGGTGGGTGGGTTGGTAGATCGACACGCAAGGCGGGTCGTGGACGTCGAGGAGTTCGATTAGGCGATCGCTGGTGAACTGGCGCATGGAGCCTCCTTCGCGCGCAGAGCTCCGCTCGTCGGTCAACCTCTAGCTTCACCCGATGGTACGCCCGCGCGAGCCGAAGTTGCGTCGCTCTGCGACCAACGGCGCGTCGCTGCACCACCGATGGCGCGTCGCTGCACGACCGACGGGGCGCACCTGACGCGTGGTAGCGTCCGCGCATGTCGCGCGGAGCGGGAGGCCGCCGCTGGGCAGTGGTGGCGGTCTTCCTGCTGGCCTACTGGTTGTCATTCTTCTACCGCTCGACGAACGCCGTCATCGCCGACGACCTGACGCGTGACGTCGGCATCGGCGCCGGCGCGCTAGGTCTCATGACCAGCCTCTTCTTCCTGACCTTCGCGGCGGTCCAGCTCCCCCTCGGTTCGGCCCTCGACCGCTTCGGTGCGCGCTTCGTCACCCCGGCACTGCTCCTCGCGGCAGTCGCGGGGAGCGCGCTGTTCGCGCTCGCGGACACCTTCACGGGGCTGGCGGTGGGCCGCGCGCTGATCGGGCTGGGCATGGCGGGGGTGCTGATGGGCTCGCTCAAGGCGTTCGCGTCCTTGTTCCCACCAACCGCGTTCGCCAGCGTCTCCAGCCTCTTCGTCGGGCTCGGTTCGTTAGGCGCCCTGGCCGCGGCCACCCCCCTCGCCTGGCTGGCGAGCACCGTGGGCTGGCGCGCGGTCTTCGGCTGGGGAGCGCTGCTCGTGCTCCTCGCTGCCGCCGCGATTGTGCTGGTCGCTCGCGAGCCCGTTGGCGCGCGGCGGATCACCTCGACGGCGAGCGGAGCGGGCGGCTTCAGCCGGGTCTTCCGTGACGAGGACTTCTGGCGCTTCGCACCACTGACGCTCGCGGTCACCGGCGGCCTGTTCGCCTGGCAGGGCCTCTGGGCCGGGCCCTTCCTCACTCAGCGCCTCGGCCTGGAAGCGCTGGCGGCCGGTAACGTCCTGATGGCTATGGGTCTGGGCGTCACGGCCGGGTTCTTGGGGAGCGGGTTCGTCGCGGCGCGCTTCGGGGTGGCGCGAACCGTCGCCGGTGGAGCCGGTGCCTTCCTCCTCGCGCTCCTGCTGCTCCTGCTGGCGACGCCTTCCTGGCCGGTCGCGGCGCTTCAGGCGCTGGCGGCCGCTCTCGGGGTTGCGGGGGCGAGCAACGTGCTCTCCTACTCCCTGGCTCGCGACGCCTTCCCGGAGATGACCGGGCGCGCCGTGACCGCCGTCAACCTCTTCGGGATCGGCGGCGGGGCACTGCTGCAATGGGGCCTCGGTGTTGTGGTCGGGGCCTTCCCCAGCGTCGCGGGGGCGCATCCGCCGATCGCCTTCCAGGCTGCGCTGGCAGTGACCGCGGCGCTGGTGCTGGTGACCCTGGTGCGGTTCGCTCCGCTCACGCGGCCGGGCGCTCGTCCTGACCCTGGACGGGGATGAGGTGCACGTCCCGCTGCGGGAAGGGGATGCTTATGCCCTCGGCGTCGAAGCGGGCCTTCACCGCCTCGGTCACGGCCCAGCGCGTCGTGAACAAGTCCGCGGGCGCGGTCCAGAAGCGGCACAGGAGGTCTACCGAGCTTTCGCCCAAGGCGTCGACGACCACCATCGGTTCGGGGTCTGACAGCACCCGCTCGTCCTCGGCCAGCACGGCGCGGACGGCGGCCACAGCCTTGCGCATGTCGTCGCCGTAACCGATGCCGAAGCTCAGGTCAGCGCGGCGCCGCTCCGCTTGGCTGAAGTTCTGCACCGCGTCGCCCCAGACGGAGCTGTTCGTCATGTGAACGACCACCCCGTCGAAGGTGCGCAGCTTCGTCACGAACAGTCCCAGGTCCTCGACCATGCCGGCCGTGCCGCCCACCAGCACTGCGTCGCCGATCCGGAAGGGCCGCAAGGTGAGGAGCAGCACTCCCGCGGCGACGTTCCCAAGCGCCCCCTGCAGGGAGAGACCGATGGCGAGGCCGGTGGCGCCGATGAGCGCCACGAGGCTGGTGGTCTGCACACCGAAGCGGTCGAGCACCGCTATGAGCGCGAAGACCAGGACCAGCCCGCGCAGCACACGTCCGGCCACGCCCGCGAGGGCGGCGTCTAGTCGCGACTTGCGAACGGCTAGAGCGCGTACGGTCCGCTCCACCCAGCCGGCGAAGATCCAACCGAGCGCCAGGATAAGCGCGGCTGCGAGCACGTTCAGGCCGAGTGCTACCAGGGTGTCGATGCCTGTCGGGGTGAGTTCCATCAATCCTCCGGGGGTCATAACGGCATGTTGCCGTGCTTCTTGAACGGCCGCTCGACGCGCTTCCCCTCCAAGCGCTGCAGGTGGCGGATGAGCGCCGGGCGGGTCTCCTTAGGGTCTATCACGTCGTCGACGTAACCGCGTCCAGCTGCCATGTAGGGGTTGTCGAAGCGCGCTCGGTACTCCTCGACGAGCTGTGCGCGCGTCGCTTCGGGGTCAGCTGCCGCCTGTATGCGGCGGCGGTAGAGCACGTTCGCGGCGCCTTCGGCCCCCATCACCGCGACCGCGGCGGTGGGCCAGGCCAGCACCACGTCCGCGCCCATGTCGCGCGAGTTCATCGCCAAGTAGGCTCCGCCGTAGCTCTTGCGCACTATGAGCGTCAACTTCGGCACCGTCGCCTCAGCGTAGGCGTAGAGCATCTTGGCGCCGTGCCGGATGATCCCGGCGTGCTCCTGCGCCACGCCCGGCATGAAGCCGGTCACGTCCACGAACGTCACGATCGGGAGGTTGAAGGCGTCACAGGTGCGGATGAAGCGCGACGCCTTGTCCGACGCGTCGATGTCGAGCGTGCCAGCGAGCACGCTCGGGTCGTTCGCCACGACCCCCACCGCTCTCCCAGCCAGGTGGGCGAAAGCGGTGATGATGTTGCGCGCGAAGCCCGCATGGACCTCCAGCAGCCGTCGCTCGTCGACGACCGCGCGCACCACCTCGAGCATGGGGTAGGCGCGGCGCTGGTCGGGGTGCACGAGCTCGGTGAGCTCGGGTGTCTCCCGCGTCACCGGGTCGCGAGTCGGGCGCTCAGGTGGACGCTCGCGAGCCGACTGGGGCAGGTAGGCGAGCAGCTCGCGCAGTCGCTTCAGCACCGCCCGGTCGTCATCGGCGACAAGGTGTGCGACACCGGAGCGGCGGGAGTGCACGTCGGCGCCGCCGAGCTCCTCTAGGCTCACCTCCTGGCGGGTCACGGAGCGCACCACGTCGGGTCCCGTGATGAACATGTAGGCGGCGTTCTGCGCCATCAGCACGAAGTCCGTGAGCGCCGGGCTGTAGACCGCACCACCGGCACACGGCCCGAGGATGGCGGACAGCTGCGGCACCACGCCCGAGTAGATCGCGTTGCGGTAGAAGACCTCGCCGTAACCCGAGAGCGAGTCGACGCCCTCCTGGATGCGCGCGCCCGCGGAGTCGTTGAGGCCGATGATGGGCGCGCCCACGTCGACTGCGAGGTCCATCACGCGGCAGATCTTCTGCGCATGCATCTTGCCCAGGCTGCCGCCGAGCACGGTGAAGTCCTGGCTGAAGACGTACACCTGGCGACCGTCTATGGTGCCCGACCCCGTCACCACCCCCTCGCCGGGCGCCTCCAGGCCCTCCCGCAACGGCTCGACGAAGGCGCCTAGCTCCAAGAAGCTGCCATCGTCCAGGAGCACCTCGAGTCGCTCGCGGGCGCTGAGCTTCCCGGCCTCGTGCTGCTTCTCCAGCCGGGCGCCTCCGCCGCCGCGCGCGATGCGCTTGCGCCGCTCCTCCATCTCGGCGGTGAGCTCGTCCATCCAGCGTCGGGTGTCGTCGGGCATGGCGCCTCCTGTGCAAGCGCTCAGCGCAGAGGCGGCCCCACGTAGCGCGTCTCGTCTGGGTAGAGGTACCCCTGGCGGCGAGCCAGGAGCTCCCGGTAACGCTCGTCGTCATCACGCTCGGCGACAGCGCGGAGGTCGGCCGTCTCGCGCTCGATCTCCTCGATCTCACGCTCCAACCGAGCGATCTCACCCTCGCTGTAGGCGATCCGCCTCACCTCGACCACCAGCAGGCCGGCGACCTGCAGGCTGCCGATCAGGCACAGGGCCACCAACACGGCGTTGATGCCGCGCGCGACGCGCACTGGCCGACGCGCGGAGTCCGGGGCCTCCTCCGAGGCGGGCTCCGGGGGTGGCAGGCGACTCGCACCCCGCGGTCTCGACTCCTCGTCGGGTGAGGTCGGGCGCAGGTCGAAGGCGGTGAGGGGTGCCCTCACCCCGTCACCTGGAACAGCGCCATCGCCTCGCGAAGGAAGCGCGCGGCGTCCTCCGGAGGGGTGGGGTTCACGTAGCTCCCGCTCGCCCAATCGAGCCCCGCCTGACGCGTGAGGCGTGGCAGCACCTCGAGGTGCCAGTGGTAGGTCGTGTCGCCCGGGCGTGGGCGGGTGTGGAGGATGATGTTGGTGGGTGGCTCCTCGAGGGCGCTGTTGATCCCACGGACCAGGGTCTGCAGCAACTCAGCGAGTAGCGGCAGGCTGTTGGCGGTCACCGACGCGAAAGCGCTCTGGTGCTTGCGCGGCACGATCCAGGTCTCGAAGGGGGTGTGAGCCGCGTACGGCGCCACGGCGACGAAGGCGGCGTTGGCGCTCACCACCCGCTCGCGGCGCCGCAGCTCCTCCTCTAGAACGTCGCAGAACAGGCAACGCCCGGTGACGGCGTGGTGCGCCTCGGCCGCTGCCGCCTCTTCCTCCACCCAACGGTTGGGTACCGGCACCGCCAGGAGCTGTCCGTGAGGGTGGTCGACCACCGCTCCCGCGGCACGGCCGGTGGTGCGCGTCATCTGCACGTGCCTCACTGCCGGGTCGCTCGCCAGCTGCGCGAGGCGATCGCGGTAGAGCCGCAAGACGTCGGTCAGGTGCGCCTGTGGCATGTCGTCCAGGCGCATGGCGGAGTCGGGATGCTCGATCACCAGCTCCTGCCGGCCGCTGGCGTGACCCCATCGGAAGAGCCCGTCCGAACGCTCGTCGAACTCGCGCTCCGCGAACGGCCCCGCGGGTGCCGGCAGCACGCGGGCGCGCCAGCCCGGTCCGTTCGCCGGCGAGGTGCTCGGGCGCAAGGCCACGACCTCCGGAGGAAGGGCAGCCTCGTTGCCCGGCGCGTAGGGCGATACTCCCTCCGCCGGTGGCACGCTACCGAAGTCGGAACGCTCGAGCCCTCGCTCCGGGAGCATGAGAACCCAAGCGGGTCCGAAAGGGTCCTTGCGCAGAACGGGCATCGGGCCCAGTGTACGGGGACGCGCCTCGCTGCGGCGGTGAGCTTCCTCAAAGGCGCGGCTGGTGTGACAGGTGACACCGCGCGATCTCGCTCGGCGCATCTATCGTTGCAGGTGCCTGAGCTTGGGCGCGGCGCGTTTTGGTGCCTTGGCTGCAGCTCGGGCCTGCGTTGTTTGCCGTGCCTTGTCGACGGGAGGACCACGAAGAAGGTGGAGACCGACCTGAGCGGAGCTCGAATCCTGGTCGTCGATGACGAGCCCGTCAACACCTTGCTAGTGGCGCGCACCTTAAGCTCCCACGGTTTCACGCGTGTCGAGACGAGCGAAGATCCCGAGGAGGCATTGGCGACGTTCCTGGCCGCCCGTGAAGCCGAGATGCCTTTCGACCTCGTCTGCACGGACCTGCACATGCCGCGCCTGAACGGGCTGGAGCTCATCGAGCGCCTGCGCGCCGGGCTCGAGGAGGACGACTTCGTCCCCGTGCTGGTGATCACCGCAGACCTGAGCAGCGAAGCTGAGCGGGAGTGCTTGGTGCGGGGCGCCAACGACTTCGTCACGAAGCCGTTCAAGCCCGCCCAGGTCTGTCTCAGGGTCAGCAACCTGCTGCGAACGCGCTTCCTGCAGCAGCAGCTTCGTCGGCACAACTCGTGGCTCGAGGACGCCGTCAGGCAGCGCACAGCGGAGCTCGAGGCAGCTCGCCACGACGTGCTGGAGCGACTCGCCTCTGCGGCGGAGTACCGCGACATCACCACCGGGAAACACACCCAGCGGGTGGGTCAGCTCGCCGCATTGCTCGCCGAGAAGCTGGGACAGGACGAGCACACCGTCGAGCTGGTGCGGCGCGCTGCGCCGCTTCACGACGTGGGCAAGATCGCTGTCTCCGACAACATCCTGCTCAAGCCCGGGCCGCTGACCTCGCGCGAGTTCATGCTGATGCAAGAGCACGTCGAGGCCGGATCCTACCTCCTGTCGCACGGCCGCTCGGAGCTCCTGGCGATGGCCGAGACGATCGCGTACACGCATCACGAGCGCTGGGACGGGAGCGGCTACCCGAGAGGGCAGCGAGGCGACGAGATCCCGCTTGTCGGCCAGCTCGTGGCGGTAGCCGACGTGTTCGACACGCTGATCAGTGATCGCCCTTACAAGAGCGCGTGGTCGGTGCCCCAAGCGGTGGACGAGATGCGGCGCCAGCGCGGCCACTGGTTCTCGCCGACCGTGATCGACGCGTTCTTGGGCGTTCTGGACGTCCACCCCCAGATCTTGGCGTCGCTCGAGGCGGCAGCCAACGGGAGCTTCGCCAACGGGTACCGGGCGGCTCAGCGCGGCTGAGCCCTGCGCAGACGAGGCGCGTCACTTGGCGCGCGCCGTGATCTGAGCGATGCTTGTCGGATGACGAGCCTCTTCGACCCACTTACCCTCGGCGCCCTGGCGCTGCGCAACCGCGTGGCCATGTCGCCCATGTGCACCTACGCCTGCGAGGAGCGCGACGGACGCGCGAACGATTGGCACCTGCAGCACCTCGCTTCGCGCGCCAGTGGTGGCGTCGGCTTGGTGCTGTGCGAGGCGACCGCGGTGGAGCCACGCGGGCGGATCAGCCCGCAGGACCTGGGGCTCTGGGAGGACGGACAGGTGGACGCGCTTCGGCGTGTGGTCAGCTCGGTGCGCACCCAAGGCGCGGCTTTCGGTGTGCAGCTGGCGCACGCCGGGCGAAAGGCGAGCACGCACCGACCATGGGAGGCGCGCTCCGGCGTCGCCGCCGCAGAGCACGGCGGCTGGCCTGACGAGGTGGTTGGTCCCACCGACGAGCGCTTCTCCGAGGGGAGCGCGATCCCGCGCGCTCTCGAGGAGCGCGAACTGGCTGCCGTGGTGCAGGCCTTCGCCTCCGCTGCCGCGCGCGCCGACGCGGCGGGCGTCGACACCGTCGAGATCCACGCCGCCCACGGCTACTTGCTCCACACCTTCCTGTCGCCGCTCACGAACTCGCGCGACGACGGCTACGGCGGTGACGAGCGGGGTCGCAGCCGCCTACTGCTGGAGGTGGTGAAGGCCGTCCGCGCGAGCCTGCCCGCGACGAAGCCAATCATCGTGCGACTCTCGGCGAGCGATTGGGTGCAGGGGGGTTGGGACGCCGACGCCACCGTGCGGTTGGCGGGCGAGCTCGGCGAGCGCGGCGTGGACCTGATCGACTGCTCCTCGGGCGGCGCGGCCCAAGGCGCCCGCACGAAGGCGTACCCGAACTACCAGGTGGGGTTCGCGGAGCGCGTGCGCCGAGAGGCCGGGGTGGCGAGCGGCGCCGTCGGGCAGATCGCTGACCCTCGCCAGGCCGAAGCCATCGTGGCGGAGGGCCGCGCCGACGTCGTACTACTGGGCCGCGCCCTGCTGCGTGACCCCTACTGGGCGCTGCACGCTGCGCTCACGCTGGGTGCCGCGCCGCCCTGGCCGAAGCACTACGGCTGGGCAGTGGGCTGACAGCTCGGCGGTGGGTTGGAGGTTGGGTGCTGGTGAGCGCGCTCATGCCGGGTCGAAGAGGCTGGGTTGGCTGGGACCCTCGTCCAACTCCGGCAGCGCAGTCACCTCGCGGAAGAGGAGCGAGGCCCGCTC
>SKSV01000053.1 GCA_007122815.1 Trueperaceae bacterium
CGCCGCCACCGCGCTCGCGCTGCTGCTGCTCAGCAGCATCGGCTTGCAGCTGCTCGTCCCGCAGATCCTGCGGCGCTTCATCGACGCCGCTAGCGCAGCTGCGGCGGCCGGGAGCGGGATCGACGCCGCCATGGTGGCGGCGCCGGTCTGGTGGGCGCCGGGTGGCCTGGCTGGGTTGGCGCTGGTCTTCCTCGCTGTGGCCCTCTTGACCCAGTTGCTCGGCGCCGGCGCCACCTACGCGGGAGCGGCGGTGGGGTGGACGGCGACGAACGCGTTGCGCGTCGACCTGGCGCGGCACTGCCTGGGGCTCGACCTGGGCTTCCACAAGACCCGCACGGCGGGGGAGATGATCGAGCGCATCGACGGTGACGTCACCGCTCTGTCGGACTTCTTCGCGCAGTTCTCCGTGCGCGTGATCGGTGGGATCCTCCTGCTGGTGGGCATCCTCACGGTGCTGTGGTTCGAGAACGTGTGGATCGGGGCGGCCTTGACGCTCTTCACGCTCCTCGAGCTGGCGGTGCTCGCCCGCACCCGCGAGGTGGCGGTTCCCGCCACGACGCTCGAGCGGGAGGCGAACGCGAAGCTCTTCGGCTTCATCGAGGAGCGCCTCGCCGGCATCGAGGACGTGCGCGCGAACGGCGGCGGCCCGCACGCGCTGCACCGTTTCCTGGATCCCGTGCGCACCTTCTTCTTCCACACGCGGCGCGCTTGGATGCTGCGCTCGGTGGTGTGGCTCTCGAGCTACGGCCTCTTCGTGCTCGGTAGCCTCGTCACGCTCGGTGCCTCGATCCACCTCGTGACCGCCGGCGTGATCACCCTCGGCACCGGCTACATGGTCTTCCAGTACATGGTGATGCTGCAGGCGCCGATCGAGCAGATCACGCAGCAGATGCAGCAGCTGCAGCGCGCGGGCGCGAGCATCGGGCGCGTGGACGAGCTGCTCCGCACCGAGAGCGCGCTGCCCGCGGGCGCGGGGCGCAAGCTTCCGCCTGGAGCGCTCGAGGTGCGCTTCGAGGGCGTGAGCTTCCGCTACGCCGACGCCGCACCCGGCACTCCGCCGATCCTCGAGTCGGTCGACCTGCGCCTGGCGCCGGGCCGCGTGCTCGGTCTGCTCGGACGCACCGGCAGCGGCAAGACGACCCTCACGCGGCTCCTCTTCCGCTTCTACGACCCCGACTCTGGTTCGATCTCGCTCTCGGGTGTGCCCACCACCGAGGCCGACCTGGATCACCTGCGCTCGCGCGTCGGCATGGTCACTCAGGACGTGCAGCTCTTCCAGGCGAGCGTGCGGGAGAACCTGAGCTTCTTCGACCGCAGCATCCCCGACGACCGCATGCTCGAGGTGATCCACCAGGTGGGCTTGGGTGAGTGGTTGGCGCAGCTGCCGGAGGGACTGGACACGTTCGTGAAGGCGGGCGGCGCGAACCTGTCGGCGGGAGAGGCGCAGCTGCTCGCGTTCGCGCGGGTGTTCCTCAAGGACCCCGGCCTGGTGATCCTTGACGAGCCCTCTTCGCGCCTCGATCCCGCCACCGAACGCCACCTGGAGCGCTGCGTGGAGCGGCTCCTCCAGGGTCGCACCGCGATCATCATCGCGCACCGCCTGGAGACCGTGGAGCGCGCCCACGAGGTGATGGTGCTCGACGCCGGCCGCGTCGCCGAGCACGGTCCCCGCGTGCGCCTCGCGGCCGATCCGAACTCTCGTTACGCGCGCCTGCTGGCCGCAGGCCGCGGCCTCGCCGGTCAGCGCGACGGCACCCACCCGGACCTACAGGAGCTGGCATGACGACCGTCACCACTACCCCTCCGCTGAGCGCCGCGCGGCCTGAGCCGCGCACGCTGAAGCTGCTCTTGCGACTCGCCCTGCACCAGCCTTGGTTGCTGCTGCTGAACGTGTTCGTCTGGCTCGTCGTGCACGCCTCGCCGGTGCTGGTCGGGCTGTTCATGAAGGGCATCTTCGACACCATCTCGGGGCAGGCGAGCGCGGCGCTGAGCCCCTGGGCGTTCCTCGCGCTCGCCCTCAGCGTGGACGTCGTGCGCATAGGCACGCTGGCGGGTGGCGTGTACACCTGGGCCAGCTACTGGGCCGAGGTGATCCTGCGCATGCGCCGCAACCTCCTCGCCTACCTCCTGACCGCCCCCGGCACGAGGCGCTTGCCCGACTCCCCGTCCGAGGCCATCAGCCGCTTCCGCGACGACGTCGAGGACGTCGCGGAGTACCTAGAGCAGTGGGTCGACATGTGGGGGCTGGTGCTGTTCGCGGTGGTCGCGCTCTCCGTGATGTTCCGCGTCGATCCGTTGATGACGGGGCTCATCTGCTTTCCGCTGCTCCTCACGCTGCTCCTCACGAACGCGCTCAGGCCGCGCATCCGGCGGGTGCGCCGCGCCATGCGTGAGGCCACCGGTCGCGTGACGGACTTCCTGGGCGAGACCTTCAATGCCGTGCAGGCGGTTCAGGGAGCCGGGCGGGAGGAGGAGGTGCTGGCAGAGTTCGAGCGCCGCAACGCCGTGAGGCGCCGCACCGCCCTCACGGACTCCCTGCTGGCCGAGGTCTTCAAGTCGGTGAACGACAACATGGTCAACGTCGCGACCGGCATCATCCTCTTGATCGGCGCGGGGGCCATGCAGCGCGGAGCCTTCACGGTGGGCGACTTCGCGCTCTTCGTCAGCTTCCTGCCTAGGCTCACCGCCACCATCTCGTTCCTGGGCGCGATGATGGTGCAGCACAAGCGCTCCGGCGTGGCCTTCGAGCGCCTCAGCGCCCTGCTGCAAGACGGCGGCCCGGAGACGGTGGTGGCGGGGGCCGATCTGCACCTGAAGCACGGCCCACCACCCTTCACCGACCCGCGGCCAGCCAGCGAGCCTCTGCGCTCGCTGCGCGTGGAGGGTCTCCGGGCACGCCACGCCGACGGCGCCGTGGCTCTCGACGACGTCACCTTTGAGCTGCCGCGCGGCTCGTTCACGGTCGTCACCGGCCGCATCGGGTCCGGCAAGTCGACCCTCGTGCGGGTGCTGATGGGGTTGCTGCCGCGCGAAGCCGGGCGCGTGTGGTGGAACGACACGCTGGTGGAGGACCCCGCCAGCTGGTTCGTGCCGCCGCGCAGCGCGTACACCTCGCAGGTCCCGCGCCTCTTCTCCGACACC
>SKSV01000257.1 GCA_007122815.1 Trueperaceae bacterium
ATCTTCATCATGCGCGACTTCGTCGACTCGATCCCGCGCTCGTACGAGGAGTCCGCGCTGGTGGCGGGCGCCAGCCCCTGGAGGGTCTTCAACGACATCGCCCTGCCGATCGTGCGGCCCGGCATGATGGTGATCGCGGTCTGGGCCTTCGTGAACGTCTGGGGTGGGTTCCTGATCCCCTTCATCCTGCTGCGCAGTCCGGAACGCATGCCGGCGTCGGTGGCGATCTACTCCTTCTACACCGAGGCGGGCACCCCGCTGATCACGTTGACGGCCGCCTACTCACTGCTCTACACGCTGCCGGTCCTGGTGCTGTACCTCTTCGTCAACTGGAAGTACGGCTTCCGCTTCTTCGGAGGGATCAAGTCGTGAGCCTCGAACGCCATACGCCCAAAGCCACCAGCATCGGAGCCGCGCCGTGGCCGGTGTGACGTTCCGCGCGGTCACCAAGACCTTCGGCAGCGTCGTCGCGGTAGACGACGTCTCGTTCGAGATCCGAGACGGTGAGTTCGTCTGCCTGCTCGGGCCCTCGGGTTGCGGCAAGACGACCACGCTGCGACTCATCGCAGGTCTGGAGCAACCCACTAGCGGCAGCATCCACATAGGGGACCAGGACGTCACCATGGTGCCTCCGAAGGGCCGCGACATCGGCATGGTGTTCCAGGACTACGCCCTCTACCCACACATGACGATCTCGGACAACATCACCTACCCGTTGAAGGTGCGCGGCGTCTCGAAGGAGGAGCGCGCGCGTCGCGCGGCCGAGGTGGCTGCCAGCCTGCAGATCGCCAACCTGCTCGAGCGCCGTCCCGGCCAGATCTCAGGTGGGCAGCAGCAGCGCACGTCGGTGGCTCGCGCGGTGGTGCACAAACCGCAGGTGTTCTTGTTCGACGAGCCCCTCTCGAACCTCGACGCCAAGCTCCGCCTGGAAGCCAGGGGCTTTCTGAAGCACCTCCAGCAGGACCTGAACGTCACCGCCGTGTACGTGACGCACGACCAGGCCGAAGCCATGGCGTTGGCCGACCGCATCGCGGTGATGGACGGCGGTCGCGTGGTCCAGATGGCGCCGCCGCTGGAGGTCTACCATCGCCCAGCCACTACCTTCGTCGCCAACTTCCTCGGCAGTCCCCCCATGAACCTGCTACCCGTGAAGGTCGAGCGGCGTCAGGGCCGCACCAGCTTCGTGGCCGACACCTTCACCATCGAAGCGACGGGCTGGCACGAACGGCTGTCTGACCGGGTCGAGCACGGTGAAGAGCTGATACTCGGTGTGCGCCCCGAACACCTCTCGCTCGGCAAGCCTGGCGACCCCTGGACCTTCGCTGGTGAACCGTACGCGGTCGAGCCGCTCGGGCCCGAGACGCTGGTGACCCTGAGCGTCGGAGACAGCCTGACCACCTTGCGGCTCTTCGGCGACGAACCGCCGCAACTCGACGGAACCGTGAACGCCGCGATCGACAGGGCCCACCTGCGCCTCTTCCGCAGCGACGGGCAGCGGGTGGAGCTGGAGTGAGTCAGACCCTGGAGGGGCGCGTCACCGCCGCCCAGCGCCTGCACGACCCCTACTTGGAGCTCCCCTTCGACGTTCCTGAAGGAGCGGCGGCCATCGAGCTCAGCTACCGGCACGATGCAGGCAGCGTGCTCGACCTGGGGCTCTTCGATCCCGACGTGGGAGCGTTCCCGAGCCTCCAAGGCTTCCGCGGTTGGAGCGGCGGAGCCCGCTCGCGGGTGATGGTCACGGCGGACCGGGCGACTCCCGGCTACTTGCCCGGCCCGCTGAAGCCGGGACGCTGGCGGGTCGTGCTTGGCCTCGCGACGGTGGCGCCAGGCGGCTGCAACTACCGAGTGGAGGTGTGCGTCCACTCCTCGACGCCAGCGGCGGTGCCTGGTCTGCACGATCGCCACGACGAGCCGCTGGTGAAAGAAGCGGGGGCGGAGCACGACCGCTCCGCCGCTGCTGGACCTCGCTGGTACCCGGCCGACCTGCAGAGCCACTCGCATCACAGCGACGCGCGCGGATCGCTGCTCGACCTGCGTGCCGCGGCATTGGCTCGACAGCTCGAGGTGCTCTCAGTCACCGACCACAACACCGTCAGCCATCACCAGCCCATGACGGCGCTTGCCTGCCCCGAGCTCCTCTGGTTGCCGGGGACCGAGGTCACCACCTACCGCGGCCACGCGAACGTTTGGGGGGTGCAGGGCTGGGTGGACTTCCGCGTGCGCAGTCAAGCGGACCTCGAGACGCTGGTAGAGCACGTCCACGAGCGCGGCGGGATCTTCTCCGTGAACCACCCCAAGCACTCGCCGGGTTGCATCGGTTGCGACTGGGAGTACCGTGTGCCCGCGCACATCGACTGCCTCGAGGCGTGGCAGGGCCCCTGGTGGCTCCGCAACTGGGAGTCGCTGGAGCGTTACGACGACCTGCTTCGCGAGGGGCGGCGCGTGACCCTGGTCGGTGGCAGCGACCGCCACCAGCCCGAGGGTCCCGACCGCGACCCCGAAGAGGCCCGCCTCGGCTCACCCACCACCTGGTTGTGGCTCGAAGAACGCTCCGAGGCGGCTGTCCTGGAGGCCTTGCGCGCCGGACGCGCCAGCGTCTCCGAGCAGCCGAGCGGGCCGTTCCTGGAGGTCGAGGTCCTGCCCGCTGAGCCCGATGCGCCAGGTTCACGCCCCAAGAGCGTTCCAGGCGCCGCGGTGAGGGGCGGTGACGAGCTTCGAGCTACCGTCCTCGGTGCGGTGGGCGAGCGCTTGCGCTGGATCGGTGCCGGAGGCGTCCTGCGTGAGAGGAGGGTCGACGCGGAGCGCTTCGAGGACACCTGGCGACCGACCCGCGTGGGACCGTTCGTCAGGGCCGAGGTCGTCGCCGAGGCCAGCCTGGCTGCGCGCAAGGCGAGGCTCGTGGAACTAGAGAAGGGGCGCGACCTGCCTCTGGGAGTCACGGTGGAGGAGCCGTTCGGCGAGCCGTACCGGCTCGCGCTGGCGAACCCGGTCTACTTCGAGGATCGAGCAGGCGGGGCGCTCACTGCCGAGAGGCCCTGACGGGTGTGGTCGCATGAGTCGCGGCCCGACCCCTCAAGGGAGGTAGAGGACCAACCAGACGGTGACGCCGACGAGCAGCATCAGCAGCCC
>SKSV01000196.1 GCA_007122815.1 Trueperaceae bacterium
CGTTCGGATCGCGCGAGTGTGGCTGCCGCTTGAGCACACCGACGCGCGGCAGAACGTCAGTTTCGAAGAACTTCGCGATCCTAGGTTGTGAGCGCACTAACAGCGCACCGAGGTCGGGATGTCTGGACACCTTGCTCCCATGGAGGAACAGGACCCTGGCCGCCGTGACGCGTATGGCTTGGACCTCGATCGGCGTGAAGAGCATCTTCGTGTTCTTGGTCAAGATGATGAGACCTTGTTCCGTGACCGAGGGAATCCAGACAGTGTCGGGAGCCCCCTTCTGGAACTGCTCGCGATGCCGCACGACCGTGAGGCCAGCGGCTTGCAAGGGCGAGACGAAACTCGGGCTGTCGAGGTCTTCGTCGACGAAGAACCGCATAGTGTCAGGCGGCGGTGTTGAAGGCGATCGCGTCAAGGATCGACTCGCGAGGGAGTTCGTAGTCTCTCGCTATGAAGTCGATGTCCTCTCCGGCGTCATATCGAGACGCGATAGTCCTGGTCTTGATACCTGTGCCGGCTACCGTCGGGTAGCCAAACGAGACGATCGGGCTGATCTGGACGGGCTTTGGGACGTGAGCACCATCCAGCCGGGGGAAGATCCGGCTCGGCACACCGGCCGCGTCTGCCTCGACACGCTCGAGCAGGTCTTCCAGGAAGTTCGCGAAGGCCATCTGACCGGAGCGCGTAGCGGCCACAGGTACCTTCTCTAGGTGCATGATGAAGATATCTCGACCGCGAACCCGCAGGTCGTAGAGGTACCAGGGTTGGCCCAGCTCCTTGCGGACGTACTCTTGGACTCGCCGGATGGTGCCAAGGCTAAGGTTGAACCGGACGCGCAGGTCACGCACTACCACCAGTTCAGTGAGGTCCAGGAACGTGAGTCGCTGACGTGGTGGCCCCTCGAGGACCTGCCGAAAGTCAACCCGGCGCTGTGGAGTGGTGACTGTGCCGCCCTTCGCCCAATACCGCACTGTGCTGGGTGGCATGCGTAGGTACCGGCTTGCCTCAGCGAACGAGTAGTTAGGGAGGTGTGCCTGGTAAGACCCGTCCCATTCGGCACCTTGGCTCATAGGCTCATCGTAAGGGTTCACGGCATTGCGGTAGTACTGCTCCAATCACCAATCAAAGCGAAGCTGGTCGGTGTACCGACCAGACGATGAGGTTCACCTCCTGCAAGAGGGCGCCGCTCCCAGCAGCCTCTCACCCATCGCCGGCCTCCATTGTCGCGCGTCGAGAGGTCGATGCGAAGGGTGTTGCGGCGCTCTGCGTCCCACAGGGCGAGGAGCGCTCTACCAAGCCTTCCCACCCGAGGAGGCCTTGTGGGACCGCTTCGAGTTCGTCCACACCCCGAAGCAGGGCAGCTGGCTGAACCTCGCCGAGATCGAACTCAACACCACCAGCGACGCCCGTCAAGCTCGAGCGCCTCTATCCGACACTCGACGTGTGACATGACACTAGAGGTCGATGCCGGCATCGCTGGCCGCGAGACCCAGTGCATGCGCAGCGCCAAGCAGCGCCCGATCGAGCGTGTACAGGACTAGCCCTCTTGACGCCGCGAGGGCCAGGTGGAGGGCATCGGGCCCACGAAGCCCGAGGCGCGGATCGTACAGCAAGATCTCAGCGGCGGCGCGGAAGTCCGTCGCTTCCGGTTCGAGAGGCGTGAACACGCTGCGAAGGTGCTCGTCTAACCGGTCGACCAGCGAGTTGGCCTCACCCGGGAGCCGATCCATGCGCACGAGCCTAGCGACCGTGCTCACGAACTCGAGCCGGGTCCAGGCGCTCACGACGAGCGCACCGACGGGCACGGCGGTAAGAACCGCCTCCACTCGCTCACTAGATGCCTCGTTGAAGTAATAAGGGACGAGGAAACTGGTGTCGAGGTAGATGCTCAAGCCGCGTCCTCCGCACGCATCGCGAGCAGCTCGTCCAGGGCGCTTCCCTTCACCGCTCCCTCAGAACGCCGGAACTCCTCCAGCGAGGGCGCCGGCTGCTTGGGTGGACCGATCTCCGCTACCACCTCCCCGTAGCGTGTGACCAAGATGCGCTCCCCATCATGCGCGCGCTGGAGCAGTTCGCTGAACCGCCTCTTGGCCTCCGCCGTGGTGACCTGCGCCATACACCACCTCCGAGATGATCAACATCATGACCATCATACCGATTGAGCCCCACCGCTACACCCGCCGGCAACCACCATCCGCGTGACGCGGGCTCCACGACGCGCGACGGCAGCTGCCTGAAGCCTCGCGGGCCTCAGTACCACATCGATGGGGTCCACGCCGCGCATGCCAATGTCGCTATCGCCGTTCGATCTCCGCCGCAGACCGGCACAGCTTCCTGGCCGCCCCTCATCGTGCCCGGAACGCCACTCAGCGCGTTCGAACGCCACTCGCACCTCACGAGCCAACGCGCACGCAACACTTCGCAGTGTGCGGCTTGTGTGGCCGAAGTACAGCGGGTCGCTTATGCGGGTCACGACGCTCGGAGGGACCCCCGTGCGCCGCGCGAGTTCGGCGTGAGAGGCGCCCTCCTCGCGGAGCGCCCGCCCGATGGCCACGCTCACCTCGTTCACGTTCGGGGCGGCGACGTAGACCACCTCGGGTTGGAGCCCTTCCGCCCCGTAGTCCGAGAGGTCGAGGCCAGAAGCCTTCGCGGGCTCCTCAGGTGAGCTGCCCTCCAACTCGCACTCGACCAGGTAGAGCGCAGCGAGCTCGGCAAGCCGTTCGAGGATTGCGTGGGGGTTGGGTCGGCATGAGAGTCTCCTCCGACTCCTCCGCGTATGCTCTAGCCAGTGAGAACCGCAACGGACGAGCGCCGTCGTGACCAGGAGGCACTGCTGTTCCGGCTCGCCCGGGCGGAATCGGTCGCGCCCCTGCTGGACGACGTCTGCCTGCTCGTGGAGCGGCACCTGCCCGGCTGCAGAGCGGTTCTGCGGGTCTTGGACCCGGTGACGCGAACGCTGCACCACGGAGCAGCGCCCACGCTCGACCCCGCCTTCCTGAGAGCGATCGAAGGGTCGCCCATCGGTCCCGAGCATCGCGCCTGCGGTGCTGCGGTAGCCAGCGGCGAGCCGGTGTTCGTGGCCGACATAGCGAGCGACCCGCGCTGGCGCGATTACCGGGA
>SKSV01000046.1 GCA_007122815.1 Trueperaceae bacterium
CCGAGGTTCCAGTCGTTGCGGTCGAGGAAGGTTTCGAAGCTCCCGCGCTCCGCCAGCGCCGGGCTCAGCCAGAGCACGCTCTCGCCTTGGGCGGTGAAGGGCATCAGCCTGCCGCCGCGCTCGCTGACCAAGAGACTGCCCCCACCGCCTAGCTCCAGCGTGGCTGATGCCAAACCTTGCTCCGTGAGTCGCTCCTGGACGTCGCCGAACCGTATGTGGTCCATGCCCTCTCCTCGAGTCAGGGCTCCCGTTGGCTACTGTCCGGTAGAGTGTAGCTGAGATCTCAGTAGAGCGTCAAACGCGGACGAGGTGGATAGGTCGTCTTGACATCTAACTAGGATCTCAACTATAAAGGGTAGAAGTTGCGCCTCCAGGCCTCACCCTTCCATGTCTTGCCATGACGGTCAGGGCAGGTCCTCGGCGTTGACCCGGACGAGGAGGTGGCCAGCGCCATCCCGGAATGCTTCGATCGGAGCGTGAGCGCTCCGTGGACCTCGGTACGCTTACTCGCTTGGGAGACCCACATGAACGCGCAACTCCCCTCGACCTTGATCCAACGCGGCGAGGACAACACTCCGAGCGAGCCCATGGAGCTCCAAGCCGGCCCGCTGACGATGCTCTTCGAGCCCCAGAACGCGTTCCTGCGCTACCTGCGCCTGGGTGATGTAGAGGTCTTGCGCGGCGTCTACGCCGCCGTGCGCGACCACAACTGGGACACCGTCGCCGCCAACGTGTCCAACCTGGAGTTGACCCGAACCGACGACGGCTTCCGCCTGAGCTTCCTCGTCACGCACCGCGAGAACGAGGTCGACTTCAGCTGGGACGGCGAACTCTCCGGACGCGCCGACGGGACCGTGCGGTTCTCGTTCCGAGGCGTCGCCGGATCGACGTTCAGGCGCAACCGCATCGGCTTCTGCGTCCTGCATCCCGCGAGCTGCGCGGGGCTGCCCTGCACCGTCGAGAAGGTCGACGGCTCCACCGAAGCGGGAGCGTTCCCTGGTCTCGTCTCCCCCCACCAGCCCTTCAAGGACCTCCGCTCCATCTCGCACGAGGTCTCCCCCGGCGTCACCGCTCGAGTGCGCATGGAGGGAGACACCTTCGAGATGGAGGACCAACGCAACTGGACGGACGCCTCGTACAAGACCTACTGCACCCCGCTCGACCTGCCGTTCCCGGCGGAGGTACCCGCAGGCACCAGGATCGAGCAATCCGTGACGATCACGCTCCTCGGGACGCTCGGCAGCACGAACGAGCGCAACCGCGAGCGGGTGCTGCTCGAGGTGGCCCCGCAGCGGACCGAGCCCGTTCCGCTTCCGAAGCTCGGGCTGGGAGTCGCCACTCACGGCGAGGACCTCGAAGAGCGCGAGGTGCAGCGACTCCGGGCGCTCTCGCTCGCGCACCTGCGAGCAGACCTAGTGCTCCACGAGCCAGACGCCCCGGCAGCCTTCGAGCAGGCGGCGGGACAAGCCCGCGAGCTGGCGGCGTCGCTCGAGGTCGCGCTCTTCCTCGGCGACGACCCGGAACGGGAGCTGCGAACGGTTGCCGAAACCGCCCGTCGTCTCGAGGCACCGGTCGCCAGGTGGCTGGTCTTCCACCGCGACGAGAAGTCGACTCGAGCGCGATGGCTCACGCTCGCTCGCGAGCACCTCGCGGGCATCGCCCCCGTCTACGGGGGCACGAACGCCTACTTCACCGAGCTGAACCGCGAACGCCCGGCGCTGGACGACATCGCCGGGGTCGCCTACTCGATCAACCCGCAGGTCCACGCCTTCGACCACGCTTCGCTCGTCGAGACGCTCGAGACGCAACGCGAGACGGTGAACAGCACGCGTGCGTTCGCGCCCGCGATGCCGATCGCTATCACTCCGGTAACGCTGAAGCCACGCTTCAACCCGAACGCCACTGGCCCCGAGCCCGAACCGGCCGAGGGCGAGTTGCCGCCCGAGGTCGACCCGCGCCAAGCTTCGCTCTTCGCCGCTGGCTGGACTCTGGGGAGCATCAAGCACCTCGGAGAGAGCGGTGCGAGCAGCGTCACCTACTTCGAGACCACGGGCTGGCGCGGCGTGATGGAGCGGACCGCGGGATCACCCCTGCCAGGGGTCTTCCGCTCGCTCCCCGGCTCGGTCTTCCCGCTGTATCACGTGCTGGCCGACGTCGGTGAGTTCGCCGCCGGCGCGATCCTGCCGACCGTCACGAGCGATCCCCTCAGCGTCGAGGTCCTCGCGCTTAGCGACGGAGAGCGGACCCGGATCCTCGCGGCGAACCTCGGCCGCGCGTCGCGCTACGTCAGCGTGAAGTGCCCCCAGCTGGGCGAGAGCGTCGAGGTCAAGACGCTCAGCGCGGAAGAAGCCGAGACGGCGATGCTCGAGCCCGAGCGGTTCCGTGCCGATCGCGGCCTGCGCCGCGAAACGCGGGATGGTCGGATCGACCTCTGCCTCGCTCCCTACGCCATCGTCCGCATCGACACCACGGAGGTGAATCGGCCATGAGCGACTTGCGTTTCGCCATCTTCGGCACCGGTTTCTGGTCACGTTTCCAACTCGCCGGCTGGAGGGAGCTGCAGGGCGCGGAGTGCGTCGCCCTGTACAACCGCACCAAGTCGAAAGCCGAGGCGCTAGGACGCGAGTTCGGCGTTCCCGGCGTCTACGACGACCCCGAAGAGCTCCTCGACAACGAGCGCCTGGACTTCATCGACATCATCACCGACGTCGACACCCACGCCCGCTTCGTCCGCATGGCGGCCGAACGCGGCCTGGCCGCCATCTGCCAGAAACCCATGGCGCCCGACCTGGAGACCGCGCTGGAGATGCACAAGGCCTGCGAAGAGGCCGGCGTGCCGCTCTACATCCACGAGAACTTCCGCTGGCAGACACCGCTGCGGACGCTCAAGCAGGTGCTGGAGCAGGGCCGGATCGGTGACGTCTTCCGCGCGCGTCTCTCCTTCAACTCGAGCTTCCCGGTCTTCGACAACCAACCCTTCCTCAAGGAGATCGACAAGTTCATGCTCGTCGACGTCGGCAGCCACATCCTGGACAGCGCCCGCTTCCTCTTCGGCGAAGCCGAGAGCCTCTACTGCCACACGCGACGGGTGAACCCGGAGATCAAGGGCGAGGACGTCG
>SKSV01000145.1 GCA_007122815.1 Trueperaceae bacterium
CCGACGTGCTGCTGCTGAGCAGCAAGCGGGCGGTGCCCAAGCGGCTTCGTGAGGCGGGCTTCGAGTTCGCGGCGGGCACGGTCGATGAGGCGGTCGAGAAGTTGCTCGGGTGAGGAGTGCCCTGGGGACGGGCCGACGCGGACGGGCCGACGCGGACGGGCCGACGCCGATTGGGGCGGATGGCATGAAGCACGCACCAGACGCGATTCGCAGGCGTACCGGGCTCACTACTCAATACACTGAGTAGAATCACTCAACATGCTGAGCAGATCGCCGTTCCAGCGCGAGCACGTGAGTGTGCTCACCAGTCGCCTTCGCGAGCCCCGGCGCTTCCTGCAGGTCCTCGCCGGAGCGCGCCAGGTGGGCAAGACGACCATAGCGCTGCAAGCGCTCGACCTGATCGGGCTGCCCCACCACTACGTGAGCGCCGACGAGCCCACCCTGCGAGGCCCAGACTGGCTGCACGCCCAATGGGAGATCGCGAGAGCGCTGGCCGCGGACGGTCACGAAGGCGCTGTGCTGGTCGTAGACGAGGTGCAGAAGGTCCAAGACTGGGCCGAGGTGGTGAAGGCCGCCTGGGACGAGGACACCCGCCAGCAACGCGACCTGCGCGTCGTGCTGCTCGGCTCCGCGCCGCTCCACGTGCACCACGGCATGGCCGAGAGCCTCGCGGGGCGCTTCGAGTTGATCCACGTGCCGCACTGGACCCTGACCGAGATGGAAGGTGCGTTCGGTTGGTCCCTGGACACGTTCCTAGCCTTCGGCGGCTACCCGGGAGCCGCAAGCCTGGTCGACGACAGCGAGAGGTTGAAGCGCTACGTGCGCGACGCGCTGATCGAGCCCACCATCTCGCGCGACGTGCTCCTCCACGCCAGGGTCAACAAGCCGGCCCTGTTGCGGCGGCTCTTCGAGCTCGGCAGCCTCGGTTCGGGGCAGGTCGTCTCCTACACGAAGCTGCTCGGGCAACTCCACGACGCCGGCAACACGACCACGCTCGCGCACTACCTGGAACTGCTCGGTGGCGCTGGGATGCTCACGGGATTGCCGAAGTACGCCCGCACCGAGCAGCGCCGACGGGCGGCGAGCCCGAAGCTGCAGGTGTTCACCACGGCGCTGATGACGGCGCTGCGGCCGCAGTCGCCGAGGCAGCAGCTCGCCGACCCGAGCACCCGTGGCCGCATCGTAGAGAGCGCGGTCGGCGCCTACCTCCTCGCCACCGCCCCGACGGCCGACCTCCAGCTCTCCTACTGGCGCGAGGGCGACAGCGAAGTCGACTTCGTGGTGCGCTCTGGCGACACCGTGTTGGCGATCGAGGTGAAGAGCGGCGCAGGCGGCCGCAAGGGGCGCACTGGCCTGCGCGCGTTCCAGAAGGTGGAGCCCGAGTCACGCACCTTGCTGCTCGGCGGCGACGGCGTGCCACTCGACACCTTCCTGCGCCAGCCCGTGCAGCGCTGGCTCACGAGTTGAGCGGGTCGGGCACCAGCGCCTCCGGCGGGACGCCGCGGCACGGACTCGCCGGCAGGGGTTCGCGGACGACGCGGTTAGGATTCCGCAGCCGTCGCAGTCAGGCATCAACGCGTGCAGAAGTCCTCGACACACTCTGGCGCGCAGCCGATACTTACCCTGACAGGTGATGGGAAGCCGACGCCACGAGGCGGCGCGCGCCCAACACCGTGAGGAGGCTGCAGAATGCCCAAGCACACCCGCGACGAGTTCATGAACAGCCTTACCCTGGAGCAGATCGAGGAGCTGACCAGCCTGCCCGCTCCCGAGAACCCGGACGCCGAGGAGGAGCGCGCGTTCCGCGAGTTCGCTTGGGAGAACGTCAAGGTCGACATCGAGTCGCGCGACGAGCAGGTGCCGCTGGACGCAGAGGTGGACGAGCGCCCCTGAAGCCGGGACGCGGAACGACGGGTGCTAGGCTGGCGGCCATGAGCATGAGCGTCACTGCCGCCGGAGCGCGGCTCCCGGCCGGCCCACGCGACGACACCCTCTTCGACCTGATCGAGCGCGAGGAGGCGCGCCAGCGCGACGGACTCGAGCTGATCGCCTCCGAGAACTTCGTCTCGCGAGCGGTGCTCGAGGCGGTCGGCAGCGTTCTCACGAACAAGTACGCCGAGGGTTACCCCGGAAAGCGCTACTACGGCGGCTGCGAGGTCGTCGACGAGGTCGAGCTGCTCGCCATCGAGCGCGCCAAGGCGCTCTTCGGCGCCGCCTGGGCGAACGTGCAGCCTCACTCGGGCAGCAGCGCCAACCTGGCCGTCTACTACACACTGCTGGAGCCGGGCGACACCGTTCTCGGCATGGACCTGGCTCACGGCGGGCACCTCACGCACGGCTCGCCGGTGAACTTCTCGGGCATGAACTACCGCGTGTTCGGTTACCAGGTGCGGCGCGAGGACGAGCTCATCGACATGGACGCCGTCCGCGCGTTGGCGCTCGAGCACCGTCCGAAGCTGATCATCGCGGGAGCCTCCGCCTATCCCCGCCTGATCGACTTCGAGGCCTTCCGGTCCGTGGCGGACGAGGTGGGCGCCTACCTGCTCGCCGACATCGCCCACATCGCCGGGTTGATCGCTGCCGACCTGCACCCGGACCCCGTGCCGTACGCGCACGTCGTCAGCACCACCACGCACAAGACGCTGCGCGGCCCGCGCGCCGGGCTGCTCCTGTCGCACGACCGCGAGCTCGGCAAGAAGCTCGACCGCATGGTCTTCCCCGGCACCCAGGGCGGGCCTCTCGAGCACTGCATCGCCGGCAAGGCGGTTGCCTTCTTCGAGGCCCAGCAACCGAGCTTCCGGGCGTACCAGGAGGCGACGCTCGCCAACGCAGCCGCGCTCGCCGAGGCGTTGGCGGCGCACGGTTACCGCGTCGTGTCGGGAGGTACCGATAACCACCTCGTCCTGATCGACCTGCGCTCCGCAGGACTCACCGGCAAGCAGGCCGTGGACCTCCTCGATCCCGTCGGCATCACCGTGTCCAAGTCGATGGTGCCGTTCGACGAGACCAAGCCGTGGATCACCAGCGGCATCCGCCTGGGCACTCCGGCGCTCACCACCAGGGGCTTCACGCCGGCCGACATGACCGCCGTCGCCGAGCTCCTGCACCGCGCCTTGCG
>SKSV01000316.1 GCA_007122815.1 Trueperaceae bacterium
GCCGGGTCAGGTGTCTCAGCAGGCCCCCGCTCGTGAACGCTCTCCCGCGCTCGTCCAGCAACACGCTGTGCCCTCCGGCCCCGCGCGCCGCCTCGGCGAGCGTGGCGGAGTCGGCCCGCCGGCGCTCCGCGACCCCGCGCTTGCGCGAGGCCTTGAGCGCGCGGAGCTCCAGGCCCGCGCTCGAGGCGTCGAGACGCTTGCGGTACCGTTCCACGACGCCCGCGAATGGGCCTCGGTCGCTGCGGCCGAGCGTGAAGACGAGGTAGCGCAAACGTCAAAGTCCCTCGGGCTCGCCGGGTTCGCTCAACCCGAGCTTGCGCCAGAGCTCGCGCCCTCGCGAGCGCCGCACCCCGGCCTCGGCGAGAGCCGCCGCCAGGCGCACCGGGTCGAGCGCCGAGCGCAGCGCGGCCAGCTCGCTGCGCGACAGGGTCTCCGCGTGCAGCACGTGCTCCTCGAAGGCCTCGAAGGCGAGCGGCGCGACCGCCCGAACGCAACGCGCTATCGCGTCCCCGTAGGCGCGGATCTCGTACTGCGCGTGCCAGTCGAGGCGCAGTCGCAGGAAGTGGAACAGGTTGTTCAGGTCGATCTGCCAGTACATCTCGGTGTAGAGGGAGAGCGGCAGGTTCACGCGCGCCAGCTCGCGCGCGATGCCGTCCTCCAACATGCCCTGGTACACCTCGTACGTGCGCTCCTGTCCCTCGCGCAGGCTGGCGATGACACGCTCGCGCAGCTCCTCCGGGACCTCCGCGTCAGCCGAGCCCTGGCGGTCTAGAACGGACTGGAACCGCACCTCCTCACGCCGAGGCACGTAGAACTCGTCTTGCATGACGCTGTAGCGCCCGCTGATCTCGTTCACGCGCGCCGTGCGGTGACGAATCCACTGCCGCGCCACGAAGATCGGCATCTTCACGTGGAAGGTGAAGATCACCTGCTCGAAGGGGCTGGTGTGGCGGTGCCGCAACAAGTAGTCGATCAGGGCGCGGTCCTCGCGCACGGTCTTGGTCCCCTCACCGTAGGAGACGCGCGCGCTCTGCACCACCCGGGCGTCGCCTCCCAGGTAATCGACCATGCGCACGAAGCCGTGGTCCAGGACCTCGAGGCGCTGGTCCAGCAACTCCTCAGCCGCGGGGACGGTAATGCGAGCCATCACCGGCATCCTACCCGTAGCCCGGGCACCCACGGCGCCTGCCCCAGAGCGCCGCTACCCGATGTCCAGCAGGTCGTCGGCGTCGAGCTCCTCGTTGGTGCGTTGCACCGCGGGCAGCAGGGAGACCAGGCTGAGCGTGTCGGCCAGCACCTGCTCCAGCAGCGAGAGCGACTCCTCGTCGCCGCTGACGAAGCTGCTCACCACGTGCCGCTCGCCGACCACCAAGCTCGCGTCCTTGGCGCCACGCTCTGCTAGCAGACGCTGCAGGACCCTCCTGACGGGCGCCGTGAGGAGCGCAGCGGGCCCTTCCGCCACGCGCGCGTACACGCTCACCGCCGACTCGAAGGCTGCGTCGCTCGGCAGCGACACCCTCACGGCGCCGCTGCGGCTGGCGTGCAGCGACTCCATCACCTTGTCCTGACGAGGGAGCGCCCGGAACGCGTAGCGCGCGATGACAGTCTCGCTCCGCACCAAACAGTGGGACCGGAAGCTCCTCACCGAGCCGCTCGGACCGTGGCGTTCGCTCACGGCATCGAAGAGGTACACGGTGGGAAGGCCCTCGCGCCTGAGCGCGTAGAGGGGCCGGACCACGACGGCCTCCAGGTCGAGCCAGCGGCGGATGCGTTCAGCTCGATCCGAGGCGTCCACCAGCTCGAGGCGCTCGGCCAGAGCCCCCCAGCGCTGCTCACGCGCGGATCGTTCCGGTGTGCGACGGAAGAACACGCCAACGTCATAGCAGAAGCGCGGCCCGGGCGCAAAGACATAGGGCCGCGATGGCACCGCTGGGCACTGCGGACGCTACACGTTGAAGCCGAACATGCGCATCTGCTTCTTGCCGTCCTCGGACATCTTGTGCATGCCCCACGGCGGCGACCAGACGAAGCTGACCTCGACCTTGCGCACGCCTTCGACCTTCATGCAGGCGAGCTCGGCGTCGGCCTGGATCATGTCCTGAACGGGACAGCCCATGCTGGTGAGAGTCATGTCGATGGCAACGTCGCCCTCGGGCGACACCTGCAGGTCGTAGACGAGACCGAGGTCGACGATGTTCACGGGGATCTCGGGGTCACGCACCACCTTGAGCGCCTCCAGGCACTGCTCGCGTACGGCGTCGGCATCAACCATGGCAAGACCGTAGCAGGGCGCAGCGGACTCAGGCGTCGTCCGGCTCCTCAGGATCGCGTACCGGCTCAGCTCGAGGATCGTGTACCGGCTCAGCTCGCCCGCGTAGCAGGGCGTCCTCGGTCTCCGCGATGTCGGCCGCCAACTCGTCGCGCACCCGCACCACCCGCTCTCGCAGCTCCTCGAAGCGCTCCCCCAACGACGCCTCCAAGGCATCGAAGCGCGCGTCGAGGCGCGTCTCGCTTCCTTGCGCCTGACCTTCGAGAGCCGCCCGCACCGCCTCGAGCTTCGCCTCGAGCTCGGCCTGCAGCGCCTCGAGTTCGGCCGAGCGCGTACGCTCGGCAGCAGTGCGGGCGTCGTCCAAGCGGCGCTCGAGAACGTCCAAGCGCCGCAAGGACCGGGCCTGGTCGAGCAGACCTGCCAACAGCAGCACGAGGGCGGGCACCAGCGCGGCCGACAACACCACCCACCCGACCGCCACGTCCAGGGAACCTACCAGCAGCTCGAGCCGGAGCGGCGTCCGCATCGCTTCCCAGTTCAGCGCCGCTACGAGCGCCCCGAACACCAGGAGAACCGAGAGCAAGAGCAAGCGTCCTCGCATGACCGAGAGGGTACCACCCGCGCGCCACTCGCTCCGGCCCCTGTGCGTCGGCCTGGCTCAGGCGGGACTACCGCGCACCGGTCGCGGACGTCGGGCGACGGCGCCGACCCCCCGGCTCCACAACCACCACTCGGCTAGCAGCGCAAACGCGGCCAAGGCGAGGAACCATGCCGACAGAGGCGTGGGGCGCTCCACCGCGAGCAGGGGTCCCGGATCGCTGGTGTCATCAGGTCCCGGTCCCGGAAGGCGAGTCTGCTCCGCGCTCAACAGGCTCGCGGTGACGCTCCGGCCCCCGAGCTCCAAGGGCCCCGGCTCGGTGACGGGCACGCCGTCGTCACGCGGAACACCCAGCGGCACGCGTGCCTCCCCGCGGAAGCGGTCGAGCACGTTCGCCACGAGCGTCGGGAAGGCCGGGCGGAAGACCAGGTCGGTCTGGCTCGGATGCATCAGGAACTGCAGCACCCTACCGCGCTGGTCGTCGCGCCAACGCAGCACCGGTCGCAGCTCGCTGGTGCGGGCCAGAACCGTCCAGCCGGGCTCGTCCGGCTCCAACCGGTCGCTGCCCTCGGCGCTCAAACCGACGACGACCTCACGCAGGTCGACGAAGCGCAGCAAGGGGTGCGCGCGGTCCCAGCTGCCGACGCTCACGTACTCCGGGTCCTCCACCGGAGCCTCCAGCAAGATGAGGTCGCCTTCTGGTGCCTGGTCGGGAGCGACGCCGGTCAGCACGCGGACGTCAGCCGGCGTGGTGCGCGCCAGGCCCGTGACCCGGGTCTCGACCCCGGGCACCGCCCGCAGAGCACGCAGCACGCTCTCGACGTCGCTGTCTACCACCACCGAGAGAGGCCGCTGGCCCGCGTACGCGACGTCGTCCAGCGCCAGCGCGTCACCTTCGGGAAGCCCGACCAGACGAGCCTCCACCACCCCCGACCGAACGTCGATCGGGAACGTGACGCTCGCCTGTTGGCCCGAAGGGATCAGGACCTCCGTCGACGCCAGCACCGCGTCACCCTGACGCAGTTCCACCCCTACCGAACGCGGACCCACGGCGTTCGACGCCAGCGCCACGAAGGCCTGCTGGATGCCGAGGTCGAAACCGACGATGCCGATGTTCTCTCCGCTGCCGCCGACGTCGACCCGGGTCACGTCGACCCGCGCGGGGCCGGGGTCGTCGCTGACGAGCGCCACCCTTCCGCTCTCGCCGGCCAGGTCCCTGGCGAGCGACAGCGCTCTCTCTAGGTCGGCGCTGCTATCACCCGGGCTGAACTCGGCCAGGACCTCCTCGAGGGCTCCTCTTTCGGCACTGAAGGGCAGCGCCAGCCGAGGCTCCGATCCCGCGCGTACGACCGCCACCCGTCCAGCCTCGTCCGACAGCAACCTGACAGCTTCGCGCATGCGCTCGAGCCTTGAGCCCTCCGGATCCACGGCCGCCATGCTGGCTGAGGCGTCCACGACGACCACCAGGTCCGGAGGCCCCTCCAACCGCAGGTCGGGCTGGGCGAGAGCGAGCGCCGTGAACGCGACCGCCAGCAGCTGCAGGAGCAGGGACCAGGTGGGTGAGAAGCGTCTGCGACGCTCCGCGACCTCGCGCGCCCGCCGCCACAAGAAGAGCGCCGAGACATCCAAACGGCGCGTGCGCGAGCGCAGGAAGTGCAGGAGCACCACCAGCGGCAGGGCGGCCAAGAGCCACAGGAAGGCCGGCGCAGCGAACGCTAGGCTCACGTTGCCGACGTGATCCGGCAGGGGACTCGGGCGAGGTGACCGGCTCGGTACACTCGTCCAGAGCGTACCGTGAGCCCGGCGGGCGGCCAGTAGGCCGCCGACGACTTCGCGGCCATGAGGCTCGAGCCCATCAGCCGCGAACCGTGAGGGTCGTTCAGGTGGGGCTCGTGCGCATCACGACCAGGAGCCCGCCACCGGCGTTCTCGATGGTGTGCTCGGCGCCGGCGCTCAGGGAACCGACAACACCCTTGCCTAGCCTAGTGGTGCCCTGAGGCTCACGCACCAACGCCTCGCCCTCCAGCACCTGGTAGACGCTGCCGGCCGGATCGGCCGGCTGTTCCAGCCGTTGACCCGCCTCGAAGCAGAGGAGTTCGATGGTCAAGCCCTCTTGCTGCACCAGCGGCTGGCTTTGGACCTCGCGAAGCGAGAAGCGGCGGGCTTCGGCGATCGGGTGGAGCTGCACGGCTGACCTCCTGGAGCGTCGGCGCTCGCGACTCGCCGGACGCGAGCGTCTGGGACGACCTCGCCCCATCCTACGACGTTGGATCGAGTGTGGATAACAGCGCGAATCTGTGGATAACTCCGCAGCCGCTCCCTCACGCTGACGCGCAAGCCATCCGCTCCAGCGCGCACCGGAGCGCCAGCAGTCACGTCCAGCACGTTGCGCGTTGAGTTGTAGGCTCCAGGTCGGCGCTCTTGCGATCAACGTCGGGCTTGTCCACACGCCTGTGGAGAACTCGGGGCTTCTGTGGAGAACCTCGCGAGTGGCGTCAGCGTGCGGCCTTGGCCGCGGCCACGAAGCGTGCGACCTCGTCATGGTCCTTGATCCCCGGGGTCGACTCGACACCGCTGGCTACGTCGACACCGAGCGGATCTAGCGCGCGCACCGCGGCCGCGACGTTCGACGGCGTCAAGCCACCGGCCAGCAACCAGCGATCCAAGGAGCGCAAGCGTTCGGCCACGGCCCAGTCGAACCGCTCTCCGGAGCCGGGCCGTGGACCGTCGATCACCAGCGCGTCGACCGGCATGGCAGCGAGGGCGTCCACGTCCGTCTCCGGCGTGAAGGGCAGCGCCCGGATGAGCGCTACCCGCTCCCGAAAACGGGCGATGTAGCGCGCGTTCTCCGCCCCGTGGAACTGCACGGCGCCCAGACGCAACCGCTCCACCGCCTCGCGCACGAACGCCTCGGGCGCGTCGACAACCACGCCGACCCGCTGCACGAACGGGCCGAGGCCAGCCAGCACAGCCTCGGCCTGCGCCAACTCCAAGCGCCGCGTCGAACTGCCCCAGAGGATCACCCCAACGGCATCGGCGCCAGCGGCCTCAGCCGCCAGCGCGTCCTCGGCCCGCGTGACGCCGCAGATCTTCACGCGCACGACAGCGTTTCGTGGGTACCGCCCGTCGCTTCGCCTCTCCACGATGACGCCTCAGAAAGCGTCTCTCAGGAGAGACACCCGAGCCTGCTCGCGCGAGCCGGCCACGAGCGCCGCGTCGAAACGAACCGGCGACTCGTGGAGTCGGCGGGAGGCCAACCACGCCGCGGCAGCCGACCGCACTCGCGCGCACTTCGCTCCGTCGAGGCTGTACGCCGCTCCGCCATGCCCGTCACGGCTGCGGTGGCGCACCTCCACGAAGACGATCACCCCGCCGTCGTCCATGACGAGGTCGATCTCGCCATGGCGGCTGGCGACGTTGGCGTCCAACGCCCGCCAGCCCTTCCCCTCCAACCAACGGCGCACGCGCGGCTCCGACCAGTGCCGCGCGCTCCGCTCGCTCTGAGCGCCCTGACTCAGGGCAGCGGTGCCAGAGCCGCTCATCGCGGCGTCACCTCGACCACGGCGGCGTCAGCCCACAAGCCCTCCAGGTCGTAGAAGTCGCGTGCTTCGGGGCTCATGAGGTGGACGACGAACTCACCGAAGTCCATCAACAGCCAGCGCTGGGCTGGCCCCTCGACCCCCCGAGGCCGCCTCCCGACACCCTTCAGGCGCTCCAACACCGCTTGCTCGAGCGCCTGCAGCTGCAGGTTGGACTCGCCTGTGGCGATCACGAACCAGTCCAAGCTGTCCGAGACGCCCGACAGGTCGAGAACGGCGATGTCCTTCGCACGCTTGTCGTCCAACGCATCGACGACGGATTGCACCTCGACCGGAACGGTGACGGCCTGGACTGGTTCGTTCATGGTTCTCCTCTCGTCACGGCGCTCATCAGGGCCGCCAACTGCTCCGGGGTACCGCCAGCGCCTGGCTCAGCGGCGTCGTCACCCAGGACCAACTGCAGTCCGAGCGGGCGCCCTTCGACGAACGCGATGCGGTCGACCTGCTGCTTCCCTACGCCCAGCAGGTCCGCGTAGAAGTCCGCCTCGAGCCAGTGCGGCGCGGTAGCCACGACACGCGTCGGGGCGGGGTCGAGCGCGGCGCTGCCCAGCACCAGGGACGACTCGGGCACACCCATGGCCACCAGACGCGCCGCGTAACGCTCCTCGAGCCCTTCGCGACCCGAGCGGTTCATGATCTGGATCAGCGCCTCCGGCGCTTCGGCAAGCGCCTGCGTGGCGCCGCCGAAGGTGTCGGCCAGGAAAGCGTCGACGGCGACGCGATCGAACAGCAGGCGCGAGTCGGTCTCGAGCTCTACCACGGGCAGGGTTGCGGCTTGGATCCGGAGCCGCGGCAGCCTGGGGACCAGCTCGCGCGCCAGGGCCGGTGTGGCGTTCGTCTCGACGTCCTCGAAGAAGGTGTCTATCAGTGCTGGCAGGCGCGTGATGGCGCCGACGTGGAGCTCGCGCACCCGCGCCAGCACGGCGTGTGCAAGCAGCTTCACGCGGTCGAGGCGGTCGAAATCACCGCGTTGCGTCTGCCGGTAGCGCACGAAGCCCGCCGCCGACTCGCCGTCGAGCACCTGTACGCCGGGCTGCAGGTCTATGACGAGCCCGCCTGCCCGGTCGGTGTAGCGCATCACGTGCGGTACGTTCATCTCGACGCCGCCAAGGGCGTCGACGAGCCCTTCGAAGATCTCGAGGTTGATGATCACGTGGTAGTCGACCGGGAGACCGAGCACGTCCTCAGCAGCTCGTCTGAGACCCTCGGCGCCGCGGCGGATGAAGACGGAGTTGATGCGCCCGTTCCAACCCTCCATCCATAGGTCCCGCGGCAGTGCGATCAGCGTGACGTCGTCGTTCACCACCTGCACGTAGAGGATCGTGTCGGTGTTGGCGCCGTCCGCGCTACGCGGCCCCGTGTAACGCCAACCGACGATGCTGCCGTCCTGGCCGTAGATCGGTGTGCTGCAGCCCTCACAGTCGGAGTAGAACGGCTCACGGCCCGCCACCACGAAGCTGACCGTGAAGTCCTCGTCGGCGGCGCCCAACAGCTCGCGTTGGCTGAGCGTGAGCTGACTCCTCGCGACGTCGCGCGTCAGCCAGAAGCCGGCCAACCCCGCAACGGCCACTACCACTCCCAGCAGCTGCAACGCCCAGGCGAGCCGCCGCGAGCGCCGCGCCGCCTCAGGACTGCTGGTCGCTGAACTCGTCATACACCTTAAGGGTACGCGGATGGACCGCCTTGCCGTGGCTCCGCAGGTAGCGAACCTTGTTGGCGACCGCTCGCCGGTAAGCGCGCGCGAGATCTCGCATGGCCAGCTCGCGGACCTCGCCGTTCACGCCGCGGCCTGGCTCTGAGACGTCCGCTACGTAGACGGCCATCGCCACGCGGTCGCCCGGCGGAGGACCGCTCACGTGTTGCTCGATGGCGTTCAGGACGCGTTCGTCGGTCACGCCCCAGGAGACCGCGATCGCTCGCCCGGCACGGCCATGAAGGGCGAGCGGGTGCTCGCGCTCCATGTCGTGCTCGGGGGGCGCCAGCTCCATCAGGCGCTCCACGGGGAGGTCCCTAGCCACGTCATGTAGGACCGCCGCGAGCGCGGTGGCGCGCAGCTCACCCCCGGTGAACGCGTTGGCGATGGCGATGGTCTCGGCCAGCGCCGCCACCCGCATGACGTGCCGGAAGCGCTCTTCGCTCACCATCATGCGCACGCGCTGGCAGTAGGGGGCGATGGAGGCACGCTCGCAGGGCCCGCTAGCCGGGAAGAGCGGGTCAGGTGCGTCTCTGCGGATGTGGGCGGCAGCATCGCTCATGTGAGGTGGTTGGCCCTGGTCGGGGCCGGTCAGGGGAGGCTAACACAGCTGTGCACGGAGGCTCGTGAGCGCCCGGCCGGTGCCAGTCCGGTCGCGGCCGAGGCCGTCTGGGCGCTGGTCAGCCCCAGACCGAGCCGGTCTAGGAGGGTTCCTCCGCTCCGCTCCCATGGTCGTCTCCGGGGCCCTCGGGGTCCTCCGAGCCCACGCTGCTCGCGCTGCTCTCGGACCTCTCCTGCGACGCCAGGTAGCGCCGCTCGGCCGCCCGGAGAGCCTCAGCCTCGCTCGACCTGGTGGCCCGCGCGTCGGCCTCGCCAGCGGCCTCGTCGAAGTACTCGAAGACCGCCCCGGCGATGGTGACGTCGTCTCCGTCGCGCGCGCCGGCGCGCGCGAGGAGACGGTTGACTCCCAACGACGTGAAGTGGTGCTGCAGGTAGGCGACCGCATCGCGGTTGGTGGCGTCGAACCGCTCGACGAGGCTCTCCAAGTCTCGGCCCCGGACCACCCAACCCGACCCCGACGGGTGGCGCGCGACCCGCAAGGGGGCACTTGCCACCACTCGCTTGGTCTCCGGCTCGACTTCCGAGACCACCGGGCGCTCCGGAAGGAGCGCGAACAGCGCGTCTCGAAGCGGTTCCAGACCCTCACCGCGCAGCGCCGAAACGCGCAACACGGGCAGGCCCGCCACGGTCAACTCGGACTCTGCGGAGTCCAACTCGGAAGCTCCCACGAGGTCGACCTTGTTCAGTGCGATGAGGGCGGGCCTCTCGAGCAGGCTCGCGTCGTAGGCGCGCAGCTCGCCCTGCAACGCATCGATAGTCGCCGCCGCGTCGTCGGCGACGTCCAAGACGTAGACGAGCAGGCGCGTGCGCGCCACGTGGCGCAGGAAGTCGAGGCCGAGACCACGACCGCGGTGCGCGTCCTCGACGATCCCAGGTATGTCGGCCATCGTCAAACGCTCCGGGCTGTCGCCGGCCGTTCTCTCGACGATGCCGAGCTGGGGGTGGAGGGTCGTGAAGGGATAGTCCGCGACGCGTGGCCGCGCGTTCGACAGAGCCGTCAGAAGACTCGACTTGCCGGCATTGGGGTAACCGACCAACCCGACGTCGGCGATGGTGCGGAGCTCCAACCTCAGGCGTCGGCGCTCCCCTCGGCTGCCGGCCTCCGCGAAGCGAGGCGCTTGCCTGCGCGAGCTCACGAACGAAGCGTTACCGCGACCACCTTGCCCTCCGGCCGCCACCAGCAGGCGTTGACCCACCGCCACCAGGTCACCGAGGTGCTCATCGGCGTCCAGGTCATGGACGATGGTGCCCACGGGCACCTTGAGCACCAGGTCGGCGCCGGCGGCACCAGAGCGCTCGCGCCCTTCGCCTTGACGTCCGGACTCCGCGCCGTAGGTGCGGCGCTGACCGAGACCATCGAGCGAGTTGAGGTCGTCGGCCGCCTCCAGCCAGACGCTCCCTCCTGCGCCCCCGTGACCCCCGTCGGGCCCTCCCTTGGGTATGTACTTGAGGCGCAGGAAGGACATCGCGCCATCGCCGCCGCGACCACCTTGGGCGGTGATCTCGATCACGTCACGGAACGGCATCCGTCCTCCTCGCTATCGTGCTGATGGCCCTTGCGGTCCGGGCCAGAACAGATCACCCAGAACAGATCACGCGGTCACGTTGACCGCGTGATCGTGTTTCGTTGCCCGTGGCGGCCCTGACGGCGGCCCGGCGAGCGACCCGAGAGACGGCCCGGGGGACGACCCAAGGGGCGGGTCAATCGGCCGAGATCGCCTCACCGGTCGCCATGTCGACGCTCACGAAGCGGCCCGTGCGCCCCTTGTCCTGGAAGCGCACCACGCCGTCGCGGAGCGCGAAGATCGTGAAGTCCCGACCGAGGCCGACGTTCCTTCCTGGCTTGAAGCGCGTGCCGCGCTGCCGCACCAGGATGTTTCCCGCCAACACGCTCTCCCCGTCGAACCGCTTGACACCGAGGCGCTTGGAGTGGCTGTCGCGCCCGTTCTTCGAACTACCGACGCCCTTCTTGTGAGCCATCTCAGATCTCCTCGTCTCGCAGCCCGGAACCGCCGTGACGCTGAGCGATCACGCCTTGATCCCGGTGATACGCACCTCGGTGTAAGGCTGACGATGCCCGAGGTGCCGGCGGTAGTTGACCTTGGCCTTGTACTTGCGTACGCGGATCTTCTCGCCCCGACCGTGAGCGACGACCTCGCCGGAGACGACCGCGCCGTCGACCTTCGGCGTCCCGACGACGGGCTGCTCACCGCCCATGACCAGTACGGGGAAATCGACCGTCGAGCCGGGTTCGGCCTCGAGCTTCTCGAGCCGGACGACGTCACCCTCTCGGACGCGGTACTGCTTACCGCCTGACGCGATTATGGCGAACATGATGCTGCAACCTCCGATGCCCCGACGGTCGGCTTGGGCCGGGACCGGGGTGAGAACGCGCGCTGCGAGCGCTGCTTAGCTGACTGGCGCCGGGCACTTCCGACGCGCCACAAGGCAATGCACCGCCCGTGCGAGCGGCACTCCAGAACGATAAGGTTAGCAGAACCGTGCCACCTTGCGCAACCAGCCGTGCTGCCTGCGCGCAGCGGCAGAACCGTGCCGCGCTTCACCTGGCGGCCACCAGCGACAAGCTAGCGAGCACGATCAACCACACCAACAAGAGCAGGCCCATGCTCAACCCGACGTCTCGGTTGTGCCGCCGGATCCGCGATCGAGCCTCGAGCACGACCCACTCGCGCTCCTCGTCCCCCATGCGGCCGACC
>SKSV01000077.1 GCA_007122815.1 Trueperaceae bacterium
CCGCGTAACGCCGTCGTCACCGACGCCAGCATCGCTTTCACCCGGCAGGCCGCGGGTCGCGGTCAGGTGACGCTGCGGTTCGAGGGCGAAGCGAGCGACGACGCCCCCACCTTCATCGACGGTTCGGCGAACGAGAACATCAGCGCACGCTCACGGACGAACGAGTTCGTGGACTGGTCCATCACCGACCCGTGGGTTGAGGCGCCGGAGACGGAGGTCACGCCGAACCTGTCGACGATCGTCAACGAGATCATCCAGCGCGATGGTTGGCAGGCGGACAACGCCCTCGCGTTCATCATCACGAGTGAGAACAGCGACGAGGACAACTACCGTCGTGCCGACTCGTTCGAAGCGAACCCGGACACCGCGCCGGTGTTGAGCCTCACGTACTACGTCCCGGGCACGCCGTGAGCGTGGCCGCGCGCGGCTCGGGCGCGCTCACCCGCACCGACGCACCGTAGCGTCACGACACCAGCGACGCCGTTTCGGTGATGTCGACGTCGACCTTCGCCAAGGCCCGGAAGGCAGGCGTGCTGGCGAGGAGTTCGTCGAACGTGCCGCTGGCGATGATGCGTCCGGCGTCGAGCAAGTGGATCACGTCGCAATCGCGGACGGTCGACATGCGGTGAGCGATCATGACCACCGTCTTGCTGGCGCCGAGGTCCTTGACGGCGCCGAACACGCTCTCCTCGGTCACGTTGTCGAGGGCGCTGGTGGCCTCGTCGAGGATGAGGATGCTGGGATCGTGATACAGGGCTCGCGCGATGCCGAGGCGTTGCCGTTGCCCTCCCGAGAGCCGGATCCCACGCTCGCCGACTTCGGTGTCGTAGCCTTCCGGGAGTTTCTCCTCGATGAAGGTGTGGATGTTGGCCTGGCGGGCAGCCCGCTCCACGGCAGCGTGGTCGATGGCGTCGTGCCGCACGCCGAAGGCGATGTTCGCGGCGATGGTGTCGTCGGCTAGGAAGATGACCTGCGGTACGTAGCCGAGGTTCTTCTGCCACGCCGCCATGGTGGACGCAGTGACGGGCACGCCGTCGACCAGCAGGCTCCCCTCCTGCGGGGTGAGCAGGCCGAGCAACAGGTCCACGGCCGTCGTCTTCCCTGAACCCGTCGCGCCCACAAGGGCCACGGTCGTGTTCGGCTCGATCACGAGATCGAACCCGTGGAAGAGCGGTTGCGCCGCGCCGGGGTACGTGAACCCGGTGCCGCGCAACTCGAGCCGATGACGCAAGGGCATGGGCTCGATCGCGTCACGATCGACGTCGCGCACGGGTGCATCACGCTCGAGATCGTGGTACAGGAGTTCGACGGCGGTCGCGCTGAAGCGCATCGAGGTGAGCGACCCGAAGATGCTCTGTAGCGACGGCAACAACCGGTACGAGGCGAACGCGTACACACCAAGCGTCGGCAAGATCGTGGCCAGAACCTGGTTCTGGACGAGCATCACCAACACGATCACCAACAGGCCGCCGAAGGCGATCGTCTCGAGCACGTAGCGCGGGACCATGGAGATCACCTGTTGGCGCGCCATGGCTCGGCTGTAGGCCCGAGACGGACCCATGAACCGGCGCAGGAACGGCTGCTCTTTGCCCAAGAGCTTGATGTCCTTCGCTCCGGAGAGCGCTTCGTTCGCTGCCTTGTAGCGCGCCTTGTCGGCCGCCGAGCGCCGCTTGCCGCCCTGGGTCAAGCGCGTTCGGACCAACCGGAACACCAGGTAGTAGCTCCCACCGAGGAGACCGAACGCCACAAGGGCCAGCACGGGGTTGACGACGACCAAGAACGCCAAGATCAACGTCGCGCTGATGCCTTGCGCCACGAGCGTCATGCCCGACACGAGGAACCCGTTGACGGCCTGCTTGACCTCGCCAAGGATGTTCTTGGCCAGGCCCGATGTGTTCTGGTTGAGGAAGAAGACGTAGGGCTTGTAGAGGTACTCGCGAAGCATGCGCACGGCGAGCAGGTGGTTCATGTCCCACGAGAACCGCATCAAGCGCAGATGCGTGAACAACGCGACGGCGTTGCTGAGGATCATCACCCCGAGCACCCCGACACCGACGAACACCAGGAAGCCGGTGGTGGTGGTGAAACCGAAGAAGTCGTAGAGCCAGCGCAGCAAGGCGTTCGTGCTGATGCTCTCTGGGTTCGCGACGAGTGCGAGGAACGGCATGATCGAGGCGATGCCCACCACCTGGATCACGGCGTTGACGGCCACGACCGGCATCAGCCACGCCAGCCGACGCCGTTCGGCAGGCGCCATCAGGGCGAGCATGAGGCGAGGGGTCGGGATCGTCAGTGGGGGCTTGCTGGTCATCTGAGAGCGCATGTGGGCCTCACGTGTGTGGTGAAAAGGTGTCACAGCGACAGAGCCGTGAGGTAGAGCGACAAGCGGCTTCGTACGTGCTCGGCCTGAGACGGCGAGAGCCGTTCAGCGCGTGTGACCGCCTCGAACCTCGCACGCGGCGCTGCTCTCGGGCAGTATAGATGCGCTCCCGCCACGGTCGTGTGATGCTTCTACGGACTGCCACCGACACCCGACGCGATTGCCGTCGGGTGCCAGTACAATCGCACGCCAGCACCCTTCGTCAAGTGCGATGATCGTCCCATGGCCCCGTCTCCATCTCGCATCGCTGGTGCCGTACTGACGCGCGCCCTGCGCCGGTGGGAGCGAGCGGTCGAGCGGCTCACGCTCCCTACCTTCGCGACGCCGGCGATCGGCTTCGAGATGCGCCGTCCGCGGTCGCTGACGAACCCGGGCTTGATGCACATCGGTCGAGACGTCAAACTGGGCCCCAACAGCGAACTGAAGTGCCAGACCACCTTTCCTGGTGGCTGGATGCGTCACCCGGAGGGCGAACACGTCCAGCAGTCGTTCACGCCGACCCTCACGATCGGCGACCGCGTGACCGCGTCGGGCGCACTGCAGGTGCTCACCTTCGACTCCGTGATCATCGAAGACGACGTGATGTTCGCGAACAACGTCTTCATCGCCGATGGAACCCATGCCTTCGGGCACGTCGACGTACCCTACAAGTTCCAGGGCGTGGGCCAGCCGCGGCCGATTCGCATCGGGCGAGGGAGTTGGATCGGTCAGAACGTGGTGATCCTGCCCGGTGTCCAGATCGGCGCCATGGCGATCGTCGGATCCAACAGCGTCGTCACGCGCGACGTCCCGGAGCGCACCATCGTCGTCGGCTCACCCGCTCGCGTGTTGCGTCACTGGAACGCAGGGGAGCGCACGTGGGCGGACGGCAACGGGCCGAGCGCGTGACACGCCAGATGTTGGCGACGGCGTGTCCGACGCAGTGATGAGGAGCACCCCTCGCGCGTTGCCGAGCTCGATGTGGAGGGGCGCCAGGCGTATGTGGAGGCTGGTCGACGAGAGACTCGTCCTCGGACCTCGGATCACCCTGTCGACCTGGTGGCGAGCGGGCCGACATCACGCTGCACCGATCGATCCCTTTCGCACCATCCCGGTCGATCCCCGGACGATCGACCGCTTCGTCGACATGGAGAGCGCGGAGTACCGTCACGTCCGCTATCGCTTCGGGGTTCGCGCCGGCTCGTGGGACCTCGACACCGTACCGCTCGACGAGCACTTCGTGTACACCTCGCTGGAGCAGCGCTTCCTGCACGGGGTCGAGTGGTCCGACACGCACCTCTACCGCGTGGCGATCGCCGGCATCGAGGACGGTTCCGGTCGGTACCACGGATGCCGTACGCTCGGCGATCTCGAGCACCGCCTCGCGCGACTCGACGACCTGAACGCCCGAATCGGGCGCGATGGGTACCGCACCCAGGCCGAGGTGAGGCGCTCGGAAGGAGGCGTCGGTGGGGTCCGCCGGACGCGCCCGGCCGCCCTCGATGAGGTGGTGGTCCACATCGGCCGCGAGGGCGATGTCCTGCTCGTCGACGGTGTGCATCGCTTCTCGATCGCACGGCTCCAGGGCATCGAGTCGATCCCGGTCATCGTGCTGCTCCGTCACGCACAGTGGCAGGAACGCCGCAACGCCGTCGCGACGGGTCGCGAGTTCGTCCGACCCGGCGACGAGCATCCTGACCTCGTCCGGCTCGGACCTCGCGGCTAAGCGCGCATCGCAACTCGCGCGCCGCTTCGGCTTACGTCGACGATCCGCGCGCCCGCAGGTGATCCGCGAGCCTGTGCGCCAACGCCACGAGGGTGAGCGTCGGGTTGACGAACCCACCGGTCGGGAACACGGAGCTTCCTGCGATGTACAGGTTGTCGACGCCGTGCACGCGGCAATCCGCGTCGACGACACCGCTCCTGGGGTCGTCACTCATAAGCGTCGTACCCATGTGGTGGCTGCCCCAGTACGTGTCGTGCCACGCTGAGGGGTCCTCGAGCACCCAGGGCTGGAACCGAATGCTGCCGGTGCCTGACGTGCCGAAGGCACGTGCCAGCGCACGTGTCGTCTCGACCAACGTATGGGTGTCGAGCTCGCCGAGACGCAGGCCGAGGCGGGTGCGGCGCAGACCCAACGCGTCGACCTCGTCGTCGAGCGTGACGCGGCTGTCTGGGTTGGGCGCCTGCTCGAGCTGCAGCACGAGATCGTACGCGTTGACAGGGTCGTCGTAGGGGTGTGCGGAGACGGAGATGGATCGCTGCACGTCGGCCGTCATGGCATCGTCTGGGTCGATGGCATGCATGATCGCCGCACCGTTCAGCACACCTTCGCGCCGCTGGGCGACGTCGCTGAGCCTGAGCCCACCGCGCACCGGTACCACGGGCGGCAGGACGTCGAGCGTGCGTCGCAAGCGGTTCTCGACCCGCGATAGGAGTCGGGGCCACTCGAACGCGTTCCGCGACGCGCGTTCCGTGTACAGCGAGAGGTCCTTCGTCGGCTCCGCGAACACGCACGTCGCCGCCCGAGCGTGCGCATGCTCCATGAAGTAGCGTCCGACCAGGTCGTGTTCGTTGCCGAGTCCGGCCGGGGCGACGCCGTCGGACAGCAGCAGCAGGCGCGCGTTCTCGATGCCTCCACAGGCGAGCACGAACGTGCGTGCGCGAACGAGCAACGACGATCCGAGCAGGGTCGACAGCGTCGCCGTGTGCACGTGGTCGGCGCCTGGCGCCGCGTCGAGGCTGACGACGTTCGCATGCAACACGACCTGGACGTTCGCCGCCTGCTCGAGCGCTTCGCGGTACTCGGGGCCGTACCGCGTCGGTGGGCTGAACTGCCAGATGACCGATTCGACGTCGGTACCGATCTCTTGCACGGGGTACCGCCCCGACGCCCATGCCTCGGGGTCGTACTCGAACGAGGCGAGCTCGTTCGTCTCCTGCGCCCGCGCGAAGTAGGGTTGGAGCTCCTCCGGCGACAGCGGCCATCCGCTCGCTGGCACCCAGGGCCGGAACGCGAAGTCGAGCGAGCCGAGTGGGGCACACCAGCCCGCCCAGTGGTTCGTCGAGCCTCCGAAGTACCGGAGCCGCGTCGCCGCCAACTCGTAGTACGGCTGACCGACGCTCACCCCACCGGCGAGACCCTGCGTCTCGGCATCGGGGTCGATGCCTCCGCTTTCGACGAGCAACACGTCGAGACCAGATCCAACGAGGTCGCGTGCGATCGTGATCCCCGCGGCTCCGGCGCCGATCACGCACACGTCGGTCATGACGTCCGTGCCGTCGGGAAACTCGCGGGCGTCCAGAAAGGGCTTCACGACGCTGCGAGGCGCGCGCCTACGCGCTCGTGGACGAGGGACGCCAGCGCGCACACGTCGACGCGGGTGGCCGCCAGGACCCAACCGTCGAGCACGACGACCCGACCGTCGCGGTGATCACGAGCGACGATGTCCTGGTACGCGGCGACGAACGCCCCGAGATCGCTGGACGCGCGGTGCCACGGATCCAGGAGCGTGGCCCTCAATCGCTCGAGGACGGCATCCTCGTGTTGATACGACGGGTCCAACGGCAGCGCGTACCGACCGATCGCGATGGCGCTCTCGAGGTCGGGTGCGAGCGCCAGGACCATGGCCCGATCCTCGTCGCCGACGATCGCCTCGAGCCGCTCGACGCGTGCTTCGAACGCACGCTCGTCGTCTGGCACGAAGCCCACTCGCTGAGACCCGCCGTCGTCGAGCCAGCGCCAGGTACCGAACGCGATGGCACCCGCCGTCGAACTCAGCGCGTACGTGAGGAAGCGCCGACGGTTCATGCCGAGTCGTCGGTCGCCGTGCAAGTTGCGTGGGTCGCACGACGGAGCTCGCTGCTCGGACACGCTGCGATACTCATGACGATCACATGACACCGTCCTCTCGTGTGAACTCGTGACGAGCGCCCCCGGCTACGAGAGCGCGGAACGCTCGAACCGTACCGTCGGGTCGCATGGTGGCTGGCATCGTGCCACCTCCGGAGCATAAGTCGCACCAGCACGGATGCTTCGCCGATCGGTACCAACGGCATGCGCCTGCACCGCTCGACGAGCACGACGCATACACGTCACGCGACATCATGGCGCTCCAGCACAGGAAGCAGATCCGCCTCGAGATCGAACCGCTCGTGATAATCGAGGACCTCGAAGCGCACCTGATGCTCGTCCGCCGCCTGACGCAGGTCGAACTGCGTGTGCAGATGCTCGTTCCACTGACCCAACGCCTCGCTTTCGAGGTACTGGCGCCGCAACGTCTCCGGAGTCACCGGCATGCCCTTGCGCCTGAGCTTCCGTGCGCACAAGGCGTCGCTGTCAGCGGTCATGAACAGGACCAGATCGGCTCGGGCGACGCGCCTACGCACCGCGGCCGGAAGCGAACCGTACGACAGTCCGGAACCCGAGAAGCGACGCAACTGCCGCAGCTTGTGGAACCACCCCTCCTCCACGATCACCACGCAGTCCCTACTCTTCGTGCGGGCGACGATTCGCTCCCTCCACGCCTGGCTGACGATCGCCCTGGCGAAGCGCAATCGCCGTTGCCACGTGACGCGACGCGACCGCAACAGGAACCACATCAACGGTGCCGTGTCGAGCAACGCCGGAACGAGCTGCGGAAGGCTCCTTGGTGGCGTCCCCACCACACCCAAGTCGAGTCCGCGGTCGCCGAACCAATCGAGCAAGCGCGCCTTGAGATGCGACTTGCCCACGCCCGCCAAGCCGACCAACTCGATCGTCCGCGGTGCAGACCGAAGGCGCTCGGTGCCAATGCCCGAGGCTCGGCGCGGCGATCGCGGATCGGCCGGAGCGTTCATGAGGTCGGGGAAGTTACCACGCTGACAGACCGGAGCCTGTGTAGGAACGCCCGCACACCTGCGCCATGTGGTCGGCACGGCCCGATCGCGGCATCAGGTCCGTGGACCGTCGGCCCTGAGCGCGATGGCAGCGGCGACAACCTCGGCGTAGCGCTGCCCGATCGCCGTCCAGCCGCGCCACGCACCAGCGATGCGGCGCCACTGCACGGCACCGGTCGATCCCGCACGCGGGCGCGCCGCAGCGACGAGGATCGTCGGCTTGCGCGCGACCTTTGACGCCAGATCCGCGCAGCGCGTACGCCACATGCGCCGGGTCGCGGCCTCGGCCACGGTCTGCCCCGACAGCGCCAGCGCGTACGCCTCCATGACGGGCGTCGTGCGGTGCGCCATCTCGACCATCGTCAGGAAGTACGACCACGCCAGCCTGCGCTCAGGGATCTCGTGCACGAACTGCAGGCCGTCCTCATAGCGAATCCGATGCCCGCGCAATCGCAACGCGTAGCAGAGCTCGCGATCCTCGCTGCTAGCCAGCGACGCACCTTTCCGGCCCGTCAGTTGGCTCTCGAAGCCGTGCGCACACAACTCGTCCCAAGCCGAGCGGCGCAGCACGAGCCCTGCGCCGTACACGTACCCCTTGCCATCGGTGATGTCACCCGACCCCTCGGCCTGTGGCCCGAGGGCGTAGTACGTGGCGTAGCGAGCGAACCAGGTGGGCGCATCGCCGCCGAGCGCCGGCGCGCCTCGACCACCGATGACGGCTGCACTCGGGTTCGCGAGCATCGACTCGTACGCTCGATGCACGTAGTCCTCGGCCAACCAGTTGTCGTCGTCGCAGAAGATCACGATGTCGTGGGCCGACACCTCGAGACCCATCTTGCGCGCTGCCGACAGGCCCGGTTGAGGCTGTGCGACCACCCGGAATGGCACGTCGACGCCATGCTCATGCCACGACGCCGCGGCCGTGACGGCCGTCTCATCCGTCGAGGCGTTGTCGACGACGACGACCTCCCACGCGACCCCGTCCGGTACCCGCTGCCGAGCAAGATGCGCGAGCGTGGGCCGCAGTCGATCAACGCTGTTGTAGCAACAGACGACGACGGACACGCCGTCCGGCCGATTCGTGGTTGCTGCAGTGTGCTCGGTTGGTGCAGTGTGCTCGGTGGGTGCAGTGTGACTCACGCTCCAGCCTCCGACTTCGTCTGGGATACGAGCTCGAGGAACGCCTGCACCGCGCGGTCGGGACGCATCTCCTCGAGGCGCGCAGGCGGTGTGAAGCCGGGGCCCAACCAGTCGGCTTCGCCACGCCACGCGACGACCATCGCTTCCGCCAACGCGTCCACGTCGCCTATCGGTACGAGCCATCCACTTGCTCCGTGCTCGACGAGTTCGTCGATGCTCGCGCCATCGCTGCCGATGACGGGGATGCCAAGCGCGAGGCTCTCGATGACGGTGTTCGGAAGGTTGTCGATCCGCGACGGCAAGACGGAGGCGACGGCGCCCTGAAGGACACGGTACAGCTGTGCCTTCTCGAGCAGCCCGAGCACCAGTACCTGTTCGGACCTCGGCCCCCACGCTGCTCGGAAGGCGGCGAGCGCGTCCTGAGCGATCGGACCCACCCACACCATCTGGAGGCCGGGCTCGCGCTGCCATGCGCGTTCCAGGGCGGCGGCGATCGTATCGGTGCCCTTTCGCGAACCAAGGCTGCCGAAGTGCACGAGGTAGCGCTTCGGCAGGGAAGCAGGATCGGCCGTCGCCGGCGTGCCACCGAGCTCGGCAGGAGGCCGCACGACTCGAACGTCGAGGCCGTACGTACGGTTGAAGTGCTCGGCGAGGAACGTGCTAGGGGCGTACACGACATCGGCTCGCCGCAACGAGCGGACATCGCACAGTTCGACGACGCGCCCCATCCAAGCGTTGCGCCGGCCACCAGGAGCGTCGTAGAGCCTCCTCGATGTGCTGATCCGGACCAGGTGCACCCGACCGTTCGTGTGCCGAACGAACGCACCGGTGAGGTTGTGATTCGAGCTCTGAATCGCGTCGAAGGGGCGTTCACCATGCCGGCGCTCGACGGCCGCAGCGAGCCGACGTGCGTTCATCAGGTTCATGATGAGCCCACTTCTCGGACCGACGATCCAACCAACGACTCGCGTGACGGCACGTGAGACGATGGAGCGCTCGGTGGGCACCCGCTCGACGCGGACGCCGTGGTAACCGAGCGTGCCGCTTCCGGTGCTCGGCACGAACACCTCCACTTCCAACCCGCGCGTGGACAACGCCGTCGCCATCTTCGCCACGTAGTTCGCTATGCCACCACTCGCCTGTGGCTCTGTCAAGAACTCGGGCGTGATGAACGCGATGCGCTGGACAACGTCACCGGCAGCGCTGCTCACGACGAGACCGACGACCCTCCCACGGCGTCCTTGAACCGTCGATAGTTCTTGTAGGCGATGAACCGCAGCGGTGAGGACGCGAAGCCGAAGTACCGGTACACGACCCAGTACGCTTGCATTCGGTTCACCAGACCATCCAGTCTTGCGGCGCGATTATAGTTGTTGACACTGAAGTACTGGAGCCCTCGTTGCCTGATCTCCTCCGCGCGTTGAGGAACGACCTCGCACATCAGGTCGAGCAGGTACTGCGAGTCGTCGCACCACGCCTCTATCGTCTGGGCGTTTCCGTTGTTACCGCCGTGCCGCCGAAACGTCGCCTTCACGTCGCGGACGTCGAGCCACGGTAGCCTCGCGGCGAGCCGCACGATGGCGGCCACGTCGATGTAGAGCTCCCGCCGCGAGCGGAAGCCGCCAGCCGCGCGCAACGCCTCAGTGTGGTACAGCGTGCTGCAGAAGTACAGCGAGGTCTCGCGATCGAACCAACTGAGGATCAGGTCGGCGACCGAACCGTCTGACGCATCGTTCCGACGCTCGCTTCGGACCCTCCCGGCCGCGTCCATCACCCTCGTGCCCGTGCGGATGAAGGCCGGTGCTACGGTCGTCGAGAACGCCTGAAGCGCGTTCATGCAACAGGTGACGAAGTCTGGATCGATACGATCGTCGTCGTGCAGCAGAAGAAAATACTCACCTCGTGCGTGCTCTAGGCACGCATTGAAGTTCCCGTTGACACCGAGATTCGTTTCGTTGCGGATGTAGCGGAGGCGCTCGTCGGCCACGCTCGAGACGTACGCACCCGTCGAATCGGTGGATGCGTTGTCGACGACCACGATCTCCAACGCTTCGTAGTCCTGCGCCAAGGCGCTCTCGAGCGCTTCGCGCAGGTACCCATCCGACCGGTTATAGGTCGGAATCGCGATGGTGACGAAAGGTCTATGCACGAGCGCCCCCTCTATCGGCCATGCCGAGCGGTTGCCCATCGGCGTCGACACTGGCACTGCGAGGGCCGTCGCCGCGGCTCGTCGCCGGCCGACGAACCCTGGTGTTGACGCAACTCCGTCCTGCACGTGCCTCCTTGGCCAACGCAGGACCCTGTGCGCATCATGACACTCGAGTTGATAGATCGGATGTACCAAATCCCCTCTTCGGACCCGGTCGTCGTTCGAGTCGATGTAGCGATGCGACATCGATCCGCTCCAGAGGACTGAAGGTAGCGCGGCCGGCCTCGACGCACGCACCCCCAGCTGTGGCCGGTTGTGGCCGCGGCAGAGCCGAACACGTCCGCGAATGTGGCCCGTTCGAACTGCCGCACCCTGCTTCACGGCTGAGCACCGATGAAATGGCTCACAGGGCGCCACCACCGCTGCGGCGTATCTTGGTCCCACTGAAGGACACCAGTTCTTCAGAGGCGATGAAACCCCTTCCGTACTTGGGCGCTTGGGATGGGTGGAGCCAGTAGCGCAACCGGCTGAAAGAAGGATGGTGTTCGTAATGCTGCCGTACCACACTCCACAACGCCATACCCATCCGCACCACCATCGTGCGCGGCGCTCCATGCGCCCGCAGCGTGGTGCGGTCGTCCACGCGGTGGAGAATCTCTAGGGCGGACAGCAGAAAACCGCCGGCACCGACGCTCTCGCAGCGCGGCCGGAAGAGAGGGGGAGAGACAGACGGGGGTCGTCGAGCGACCACCTGAACCGAGCACGAGAAACCAGCACGAACTGAGGGGCTACGTCTCTCAGCGGCGATGAAGCCTGGCCCGTAATTGGGCGCTTGGACCAGGTGGAGCCAGTAGCGCAACCGGCTGAGAGCGGAGGCCATCGTCAGCACGACGAGCTCCTTCGCTCACGCGCAC
>SKSV01000176.1 GCA_007122815.1 Trueperaceae bacterium
GGTTGACGGCGTCGTCGTCGAAACAGTACGCGAGGCCTGACGGGATCGCAGCCATCGCAGTCCAGATCGCGCTGTCTGGCAGCGGCACCACGTTTGCCACCATATATGGTGTATGGTAGCGTCTGGCCATGGACGACATGCAGAAGACGACCCTGTACCTACCTATCGGGCTTCGGCGGCGGTTGCGCGATCAAGCCCGGTTCACCGGTAGGCCGCAGGCGGAACTGGTGCGGGAGGCCCTCGACCGGTATCTCGATCAGCGCCGGCCACCACTACCCACCTCCATCGGCGCGGGTGATGACCCTGCCCTCGATGCCCGCGAAGCGAAGGGTTGGGTACACCAGCGTTGGTCCGACGAGAAGCCATGATCACGCTCGACACTTCGGCCCTCTTCGCGTTGATCAACGGGCGCGACACCAACCATGAGCGCGTCAAGCAGGTTCTCATCGCGGAGGCGGGACCATACTTGATCCCGGCTGGGATACTGGCCGAGATCGCCTACTTGCTCGAAAAGCGCGTACCTGATGCGTTGGATGCGTTCTTAGCGGACCTCGACTCCGGTGCGTTCAGCCTAGAGTGCGGCGCAGAGGACCTCCCCCGCATTCGAGAGCTCGTCCGGCGCTACGGAGACCTCCCGCTCGGCTTCGCCGATGCGTCCGTCGTAGCCTGCGCCGAGCGCTTCGGTAACCGGGTCCTCACCCTCGACGCGCGTGACTTCGGCATCGTCGCCCGCGAAGGATCACTTGTCGTCCTTCCCGAGTGAGGTGGTTAGCGCACAAGCCCCCTGTGACCGACAGCCCGGCTCCACTCCCACCCGGGTGATACCTTCGGGGTCGACTGAGGAGGCCGACGATGCGAGTGCTGGTCACCGGCGGAGCGGGCTTCATCGGCTCACACGTGGTCGAGCGTCTGCTGGAGCACGGCCATGAGGTGCGCGTCCTCGACGATCTCAGCAGCGGACTGCGCGAGAACGTCCCTGACGGAGTGGACTTCCACCACGCCAGCATCACCGAACCGCAGGCGCTGCGCGAAGCAGTCGAGGGTGTCGACGCGGTCGTGCATCTCGCAGCCATAGCCTCCGTCACGCGATCCGTCGAGGAACCCAGCCTCACCCACGAGGTGAACCTGACGAGCACCATCCGCCTCGCCGAGGCCGCCGCCGGCGCGGGCGTGGGCAAGCTCGTGTACGCAAGCAGCGCCGCCGTGTACGGCTTCATCGAGCGCGAAGCCCATCATGAGGACGACCCCGTCGCTCCCGCCACCCCCTACGCGATCGACAAGCTCACCGGCGAGACCTACCTGAGCTTCTTCGCCCGCGAGCACGGTCTCGACACGCGCGCGCTGCGCTTCTTCAACGTGTACGGCCCGCGCCAGCAGCCCTCGTCACCGTACGCGGGGGTGATCGCGCGCTTCGCCACCGGCTTGCTCGCCGGCGAACCGCTCACCGTCTACGGCGACGGGCAACAGACGCGCGACTTCATCTACGTCGGCGACGTCGCCAGGATCGTCGCGCGCCACCTCGAGGAGGAGGCCGCACCCGGAAACGTGCAGCTCATGAACGTCTGCAACGGTACGCGCACTTCGCTACACGACCTGATCGACGCCCTCGCTGCCGCTTGCAGCGCTGCCGCGCCGGCGGACTCGGGTGAGCCTGCTCAGGTCGGTGCTCACCGTTCGCCAGCCGACGAGCGTGCAACCGCTGCCGCCAGCGTCGAGGTGCTCCACGAGCCGGCCCGCAGCGGCGACATCCGCCACTCGCGCGGCTCACCCGCCCGGCTCGGTGAGTGGTATCCCGAGCGGCCGCGCACGAGCCTCGCCCGCGGCCTCGAGCGGGTGATCGCCTGGATGCGCGAGGGGTGAGTAAGGCCTAGGCTCAGCCGGCCGCCCCTAGTTAGCCGGCCGTCAGGCGCATCGCCCTGTTAGGGCGCAACCCGCCCCAGCCACGTGTCTGGGTGCCGACGCCCATGAATCACGCCAACAACGCTGATGGTCGAGGGATAGACCTTGTAGTAGATACCGTAGGGGAACCGACGCAAGAGCACCCGACGCAGGCGGCCGCGGATGACCGGATGGCGCTCCTGAGCCTTCGCACCTACCGCAGCCTTCTCCGCAAATCGTCCCGAATCTCGGGCCAGGCCTCGCCCGCGTCAGGTGCGGCATCGGCCTCAGCCTCACGCCGATCCAGCTCCGCCGCCAAGGCTGGCGTGATCGGTGCCGCCAGGGCCCGGTCGAGACCATCCCAGAGCTCACCAATCAGCTCGATGCGCTCCTCAGCGGTCAGATCGTCGACCGAAATCAAGCGCGTCATGAACAAAGCCTATGCTTCCTGGGGGCGTTGTGCAACTGGACTGGATGCGCCGTAACGCTTCGCCCAAACACCGCACTTGTTCCGTGACAGCTCCCAAGGGGGTCTGCGCGAGCGCCCCGCCCGCGTGCTCGAGTGAGAGCGCCGCTAAACTCACCCCGACTGCCCGCCGGCTACGCTGCCCCAGGTCAGGCTCCCCCGCCGCTCACCGTGTACGCTGCCACCCATCGCGCCGGGCGCCCCGACGTCGGCGCATCGCCTCGCGCGCCTACACGCCAGGTCGGAGGCCACACCCATGCACAAGGTGCTCGTAGCCATGTACGACGAGACGATCGACGAGGACGAGAGCCAACAGGTGCGCGGCTGGCTACGAGAGGAGCTGCCGGACCTGCAGGTGAGCTTCGCCGACGACCTCGATGAAGCGCTCGCCGCGCCGCCGCCAGACATCCTGATCACCAACGCCCACCCGTGGCTGCCCGAGTTGGTGCGGGAACGCAACGGCATCGAGTGGATTCACCTGCTCAGCGCCGGCGCAGACCGGCTGCTTCAGATGGACCTCCCCTTCGAGCGCCTGCTCGTCTCCACCTCGAGCGGCGTGCACACCGCCACGATCTCCGAGTACGTGCTAGCCGGCGCCCTCTATCACACGAAGGCGTTCGGCCGTTTCGCGACCCAGCAGCGCGAGCGCCGCTGGGAGCGCCCATCGCTCGGTGAGCTCGAGGGTAGCACCATGGCGATCCTAGGCCTCGGCGCCATCGGCAA
>SKSV01000037.1 GCA_007122815.1 Trueperaceae bacterium
CGTCGTTGTCGGCGATGATCCTGCCCGCGCCGAAGTCGTAGAGGTAGAGGTAGGTGTCCATGTCCCAGGTGCGTTCCGGATCGACCATCTCGATCATGACCTGGGACCCCTCGACGAGCTCTTCCAGCGTGAGCACGAGCCCGAGGTCGCCGTTGGGCAGGACGTCCTCGCTGGTGATGTCCAGCAAGACGTCGCTAGGTACGCGCAGGCGGTCGACCGAGGGCACCTCGTTGAGCAGGTCGTTGCCGTAGCGGTCGGCCGAGCGCCACAGGCCCGTCACGTCGCCCGTGTCCCAGGGGTCGTCCCACGAGCTGCCCCAAGGGTCGTCCCAGGGGTCGGAGGTTGCCTCCTCGACCGCCACGAGGGTGAGGCTGGCGAGTGAAGCCGACATGAGGTCGGCAACGTCAGCGACGGCGCGAAGCTGGCGCCCCACGTCCTGAACGGAGTAGGCGGTGGCTCCGGACGGCACGGCACGGAGCGCCGAGCCGAGCGTCTCGTCCGCGAGCGCGTCCGGTGCGCCGAGGTGCACGTCGATGAGCGAACGCATCGCGCGCGCGGGCACGGCGACGACCAGGTGACCGTCGAGGACCATGAAGCCGACGTCGACGAAGGGACCGAGGCGCCAGCGTTCGTACGCCAAGCCCCCGTAGGTCTCCTCGCGGACCGCCAGCACGCCGCCCTCGGGCCAAGGAGAACCCGGGCCAGGACCGAACGGGTCTGTCATCATGCCGAACTCGAACATCAGCTCTTCGACGAGCCAGTCGAGCGAGTCGAGCGCGCCACGCCAAGCCGCGATGGCCTCGCGGGCCGCTTGCTCCGAACTCACTTCGACTGTGGTCACGTTACCGGGGCCGAGCAACCACGAGCTGACGTCGGTGCCCATCACGTCGAGCTGGGCGCTGTGCCAGCGGTTCCCGATCCAGTCGAGCAGGTGGGCGTCGAGGTCGAGCCCGAGACCCATCCCCACGAGCATGCGTGTGTCGATGCGTTCGCCGATCATCGGCTCGAGCAGCGCCAAGCGGCCGTCGAGCCAGCGCACGGTGCCGGCGAGGTCGAGGTACTGGCCGCTCACGCTCACCGCGCCTGCGGGCAGCAGCGAGCTGGCACCGACGGCGCAGTCCACGCAGCCGATCAGCGCCGCCAGCGCCGGGTCACCGGCGTCGGGGTCGGGCGTCATGACGCCCTCGAAGCGCAGGCCCTGGGAGTCCACGTTCAGGCGCCCAGCGGCACCACCCAGGCTCGCGAGGGTCTGGAGCAGCTCGTTCACGAGCTCCTCCTCCGGCGTGCCAGCCAGCATGGCGGTGAACGCGGAGAGCCCGTCGGCGAGCGCCCCGAAGTCGACCGTCATACCCACGCCGCCGTCCACGAAGGTGCTGGCGGCGCGCCCGATGGGGCTCTGGAGATGGCTGGGCTCGTCGCTGCCGCGCGCCAGGCGGATGGCCGCGCGCAGGAGGTCGGGGTCGGTGGCGGCGGCGAAGGTGTCGTCGAAGCGCGCCACCACCAGCGGGAGGTCGCCGCCGTCGCCGAGTAGGTACATCGTGACGTCGTCCTGCTGCAGCGTCTGCTCGCTTCCCAAGCAGGCTATCAGCTCGTCCTGCAGCGTGGCTGCGTAGCCTGGGTCGCTAGGCCGGACGGCGGCGATGACGCCGGGGAAGGGGTTGAAGGGCGAGAGGTTCACCGCCAACAGGCTCGGCCCCAGCAACCCTTCGGCCGCGTCGTCGTCCCACACTCCGGGGATGGCGGGGCACATCCAACCTAGTTCCTCGACGAACAACCCCATCAGGCTCGCGTCTCCGTGCCTGAACTGCTCCAAGGCGGGGTCATCGGGGTCGATCAGCCTGAACAGTCTCTGCAGCGTCTCGCTCGCCGACGCGGTGTCGAGACCCGCCAACACTTCGTCGAGCACGCTCAGGTCGCCGCTGGCGGGACCGAGGTGGAACACCGCTACGGTGGTGGCGGGGAGCAGCCCCTCGAGCGGGGGTTGCTGGGCATGGGCGAGGCCCCCTAGCAGGCCGAACGCCGCGACGGCGGCCAAGAGGCCCCGACGAGCGCCTGTGAGAGCGTGCGATGACGGCGAGAGGTGCATGCGGTCTCCTTCCATTACGGGGCAGCACTGGCTGCGGGCAGAGGTGAGCTGGTGGTGTCTGGACTCAGAGAGGTACCCGGCGGACCCCCCTAGGCGTGACGATCCAGGAGACCTCGAGGGCTGCGTCGGAGGTGACGCGCAAGCGGTAGTCCTCGTCGTCGAAGGCTTCCACCGTCACACGCGCTCCACGCGGCAGGTCGAGGTCGACCAGGACGTTCGTGGTGTAGACGCCCAGCCGAAGGCGACCGATCTCCATGCGATGGTAGGCCTCCTGGGCCACACGCTCGACCTCGCGCGCGGCGGGCGTCTCGAAAGCCGTGGTGGTGGGAGCGCAGGCCCCCAGGACGAGCGCCAGGGTGGCGGCGATCGTCAGTGCCAGCAGTGAGCGCGGGTCGTTGCGCACCCGCCGACTGTAGCAGGTGTTGAATGGCGTGAGTGGTTTCCGCTCGCCGGGCGGTGCTCCGGCGAGCGTGAACGCCGCTGGAGGTTCAGGTCGAGGGCTCCGAGAGCACCGCGGCGATGGCGACGTGCACTACGTAACGCTGTGCTCCACTGGCCCGCTGGTACTTGCGCAGCAGCTCGAACAGCTCGCGCTGGAAGGCTTTCGCGTCGGCGTGGTCCAGCATCACCTGGTCTCGCCAGGCCGAGAGTGCGGCAGGCATGTCGTGGTCTAGCATGATGACGTTCGAGTCGGGCGAGACCGCCGTCTGCACCTGCAAGCGACCGCGCTCGTCGCGGTAGATGCGCGTGCCCCAAGACCCGAGCGTCTCCATGCGCGCGCGCACCACGTTGTGGCGCAGGAGCCGCTCCCAGTACGCGTCTCGCTCGGCGAGGGCACTCTCCAGGCTGTCGGCCCCGGTCGCCTCGAACGGCACGAAGAAGACGTCCGCACTGGCGCGGTAGCGGCGCACCGGCCGGCCGGCGCGCGGCACGCTCTCCAGGCAGTCGAGCAAGCCCAGCTCTTGGAG
>SKSV01000192.1 GCA_007122815.1 Trueperaceae bacterium
CGCGAGATCGTCGAGGTCAACGTCTGGTCCGTCAGCCCCTGGTTGTGGCTACCTCTGAGTGTGGCGTTCGCAGCTTTCGTGATCTCGGCGATCGCCGAGGTGAACCGGACGCCCTTCGACCTCCCCGAGGCGGAGCAGGAGATCGTCGCCGGGTACATGACGGAGTACTCCAGCATCAAGTGGGCGCTGTACCAGATGGCCGAGTACGTGAACATGATGACCGCCTCGGCCTTCATCAGCACGCTCTTCCTCGGCGGGTACCGCGGGCCGGCCTTCCTAGAGCCGGTGGTGCCTGGCATCAGCGAGTGGCCGATAATCTGGCTGGTCGCCAAGATGGCGATCTTCATGTTCCTGTTCATCTGGTTGCGCGCCACCTTGCCGCGCTTCCGCTACGACCAACTCATGCGCTTCGGCTGGCTCTACCTCTTCGAGGTCGCGCTCGGCGCGGCGCTGCTGACGGGGGCGGTGATCGCGTTTGTCCTGTGAAGCGCGCCTCAACGAACGCTTAGGAGGCCCATCGTGAGCGTCCTCGACATCGCAAAGGGGATGGGTGTCACGCTCTCGCACCTGTTCAAGAAGCCCGTCACGGTCCGCTACCCCGAAGAGCCGGTGCAGATCAAGGCGCGCTTCCGCGGCCGTCACCACCTCTTGCGCCATCCCGGCACGGGCCTGGAGAAGTGCATCGGCTGCAGCCTCTGCGCTGCCGCCTGCCCCGCCTACGCCATCTACGTGGAGGCCGCCGAGAACGACCCGGCGAACCCGACCTCTGCCGGTGAACGCTACGCCTCCATCTACGAGATCAACATGCTCCGCTGCATCTTCTGCGGCTTCTGCGAGGAGGCCTGTCCCACCGGTGCGGTCGTGCTCGGGCACGAGTTCGAGCTGGCGGACTTCCGCTACGAGGACTTCGTGTACGGCAAGGAGGACATGTTGGTCGGGGTCGAGGGGAGCAAGTGGCAGCGCCGCGAGGCGGCAGCGCGCGCTAAGAGCGTGCGCGTCGGCCTCGAGGCGCCGAGTCGCCCAGAACTCGAGGGCGTAGATCACTGATGGTGACCTTCTCCATCCTCGCTGCGATCAGCGTTCTAGGTGCGCTGGGGGTGGTGCTGCTGCGCCAACCCATCCACGCTGCGCTGTCCCTCGTCGGCACGCTCTTGACGATCGCCGTGCTCTTCGTGACGCTGCAAGCGCACTTCCTGGCGGCGATCCAGGTGATCGTCTACGCCGGCGCGATCATGGTTCTCTTCCTCTTCGTGATAATGCTCCTCAACATCGGGCAGCAACGCAAGGAGATCGCGCCGTCGTTGCGTTGGGGCGCGTACGCGGTGGGCCTTATCGCAGCTGCGGGCCTTATCGTTGGGGCCTTCAACGATCCGAGCCAGGTGCCCGACGCCGCTCTGGCCAGCGAGGCGCTCAGGGGTGGCAGCGCCGAGCTGATCGCCGAGACCCTCTTCGGCGAGTTCATGCTCGCCTTCCAGTTGGTCGGGGTGCTGCTGCTGACCGGTATGGTCGGCGCCGTAGCCCTGGTGCAGCGGCGCTCTCCGACCGAGGGCGCCCCGCAGGATGCTGGGGGGCGTTGACGTGGTCGCCACGGAAGCCTACGTAGCCCTCTCGGCCGTGCTGTTCACGATAGGAGCCGTCGGGGTGCTCACGCGCCGCAGCGCCATCATGATCTTCCTCTGCGTCGAGCTCATGCTCAACGCCGCCAACTTGGCGCTGGTGGCGTACGCCTACCGCTGGGCGGGCAGCGGCTTGCTTACCGGCATGAGCGGCCAGACGGCGGTGTTCATAATCCTCGCGGTGGCCGCTGCCGAAGTGGCCATCGGCCTCGGTATCCTGGTCGCGATCTTCCGCAAGCGCGCCAGCACCGACGTAGACGCTCTCTCGGAGGTGCGGCTGTGAGCGGCGATCCGGTCACCTGGGCGGCTCTCGCCCCGTTCCTCGCCCTCGCCGGCGCGCTGATCAACGCTCTGTTCGGCGTCCGCCTACGCGAGCCGCTTCCGGGCCTCATCGCCAGCGCGGCCGTGATCCTCGCCTTTGCGCTTTCGGCCTTGGCGTTCCTCACCTACGGAGCGCGTGAGGTCGGCGTAGGTGTTCTCCTCTGGGACTTCATCCCCATCGGCGGTCTCGACCTCTCAGTCGGCTTCCACCTCGACCAGCTCTCGCTCCTGATGATGCTGGTCGTCACCGGCGTCGGCGCCCTCATACACGTGTACTCGATGGGCTACATGCACGGAGACACCGGCTACGCGCGCTACTTCGCCGCCCTGAACCTCTTCGTGGCGGCCATGCTCGTGCTGGTGATGGCCGACTCGTTCCCGCTCCTGTTCGTGGGCTGGGAAGGCGTGGGCGTCTGCTCGTTCCTGCTCATCGGCTTCTGGTACCGCCAGCAGCAGAACCCCGACGCCGCCCGCAAGGCCTTCATCGTCAACCGCGTCGGCGACGCCGGTTTCCTCCTCGCCATGTTCCTGATCTATCGCACGTTCGGCACCCTCACGATCGCCGAGGTGAACGCCGCCGCGGGCGGCTTCGCCTTCGGTGCCAGCGCGCTCACCGCGGTCGGCGTGCTGCTGATGGTCGCCGCTGCCGGCAAGAGCGCCCAGCTGCCGCTGCACGTCTGGCTGCCGGACGCGATGGCGGGCCCAACACCGGTCTCCGCGCTGATCCACGCGGCCACCATGGTGACCGCCGGCGTCTACCTGATCGCGCGCAGCGCGCCGCTGTTCGCTCAGAGCCCCGACGCCTCTGCCGTGGTCGCCTGGGTGGGTGGCCTCACCGCGTTGATGGCGGCGGTGGTCGCGTTCGCGCAGACCGACATCAAGAAGGTCCTCGCCTACTCGACGATCAGCCAGCTCGGCTTCATGTTCGTCGCGGTGGGTGTCGGCGCTTACTGGGTCGGCATCTTCCACGTGCTCACTCACGCCTGCTTCAAGGGCCTGCTCTTCCTCACCTCGGGCAGCGTGATCCACGGGCTCGTCGGCGAGCAGGACGTACGCCGCATGGGCGGCTTGCGCCGCTTCATGCCCGTCACCGCGCTGAGCGCCCTGGTCGGCAC
>SKSV01000126.1 GCA_007122815.1 Trueperaceae bacterium
GGCGCGGTCTCCAGGTAGAGATGGGCGCCCTCGAAGATCATGCGGCCCCAGGACGGCGCCGGCGGCGGAAGGCCGAGACCCAGGTACGAGAGCGCGGCCTCCAGCACCAACGCGCTGCCCAGGTAGGCGGTCGCCACGACCGTGACGGAGGGCAGCACGTGCGGCAGGACGTGCCGCGAGACGATGCGAACCTCGCCCGCGCCGAGCGCGCGCGCTGCCGTCACGTGCTCATGCTGCTTGATCTCGAGGGCACGCGCCCGCGCCACCCGGGCTACCTGAGGTGTGAAGGCGAGCACGATGGCCACCACCACCATCGCGCGAGAGGGGCCGAAGGCCGCCACCAGCACGAGCGCCATCACGAGTGCGGGGAAGGCCAGCAGGGTGTCCGCGAGACGCTGAGTGAGCAGGTCGAAGCGGCCGCCCAGGTACCCGGACGTGGTGCCGAGAGCGGTGCCCAACAGCAAGACCAGCGAAACCCCCAGCCCCGCCACACCGAGCGACGCTCGCGCCCCGTGCATGACGCGGCTGAGCTGATCGCGCCCGAAGCCGTCGGTGCCCATGGGATGGCTCACGCTCGGGGCCGCGAGGCGACGGTTCGAGTCGTGCTCCAGCGGGTCGAAGGGCGCGAGGGCGGGAGCGAAGAGCGCCACCACCAGGTAGGTGCACAGGACCGCGAGCGCCACCCCCGCCAGCGGCCTACCCCGCAGCTCAGGCGCCATAGCTGATCCGAGGGTCGAGGTAGGCGTAGAGCAGGTCCATGACGAGGTTCGCGAGGAGCGCCAGCGCGACGAAGAGCAGGGCGAGGCCCTGAACCACCGGGTAGTCGCGGCCCACGACGGCGTCGACGAGCGCTCGCCCCAGCCCGGGCAGCCCGAACACCGACTCGAGCACAACCACCCCGCCCAACAGCGCCCCGAGGTGGACTCCCAACACCGTGAGCACAGGCACGAGCGCGCTTCGCAGCGCGTGGCGGAACAGCACCGCGCTGCGCGAGAGCCCTTTGCCGACCGCCGTACGAACGTGGTCCTGCCCGAGCGCCTCGAGCGTGGCCGCACGGGTCACGCGCGTCAGGTGAGCGCCGAGCTCCCACGCCAGCACGAGCGCCGGCAGCGCCATGATCTCGAGGTGTTCGAGGGGCCGGCGCCACAGCGCGTAGTAGACGAGCGGCGGCGACCAGTTCAGCGCCTGTACGAGCGCCAGCAGCGCGAGCAATGCCACCCAGAAGCCGGGCAGAGCGACACCCAGGAGGCTCGAGGACCTGACCAGCAGGTCCGGGACGCTCCCCGCACGGCTGGCCGCCCAGGCCCCGAGCGGCACGGCCCCGGCGATGGCCAGCAGCAGCGCGTAGAGGCTCAGCGTCGCCGTCACGGGCAGCGCGCGTGCCACCACGTCGGCTATGGGCTCGCGCGTCGCGAGCGAGCGGCCACCGAACTCGCCGCTGAGCACGCTCCCGAGCCACTGCAGGTACTGCACGACCAGCGGCTCGTCCAGGCCTAACTCCGCGCGCAGCGCCGTCACCAGCTCGGGCCTCAGCGCCTCGCCCTCGCCGCCGAGCAGGACGCCGGTGACGTCGCCGGGCAGCGCCCTCACGATCACGAAGATGAGCATCGACGCCAGCACCAGGGTCGGCAGGAAGAGCAGCACGCGCTTCAGCAGGTACTCACGCATCACATCAGCGTCGCTCGGTGAGCCACACGGTGGCGAAGTCGGTATGCGTGTGACCGTCCTCGGGTGGGATCACCAGCCCCCTGACGCTGCTGCTGTACGGCACCACCTGCACGGTCATCGCGATGGGGACGAGGTATGCCTCCTCGTGGACGAGGAGGTGTTCGAGGTCGCGCCAGAGAGAGACGCGCTGAGGAAGGTTCAGCTCGGCGCGGAGCCGGCGGTAGAGTTCGTCGACACGCTCGTCGTCGTGCTTGGCGTAGGCGTCGGGCTGCCGTGCGTAGCGGCCGTAGACGGCTTCGGTCGCCTCGGGTACGGTACCGCTGAAGTTCGCGCCGGGCTGAGTGTCGTGGTCCGCGGAGAGCCGCGCGCGGTTCCACTCGCCCTCGTCTACCACCCGCAGCACCAGCTCGATTCCGAGGCCGCGTAACTGCTCCTGCAGGAACTCGCAGCGGATCAGGTGGACGCCGCGGCAGAGATGACCCATGGCGAAGCCTTCCTGGTGCCCGGCATCGGCTAGCAGCCGTCGAGCCTCCAGCCTGTCGCGTTCCAGGCGCTGGGGCTCGGAGTGCGGCCAGAGCATGAAGGGGTTCGCGTCGAAGCGCCGGCCGGGCCAATCCTCTACCGAGAGGTAGCCTTGCCCGCCGAGCGCCGTCATCACGGCGGCGTCACCGTCGATCCAGAGCGCGATGGCCCGGCGCACGCGCTCGTCCTGCCAGGGTCCTTCGAGCAGCACGTTGAAGGCGAGACGGAAGGTGCCGCCGCCGATGCGCGCCAGCGTGACGCTCTCACCCATGGCGCGCTCGTAGACCTCTTGCCTCTCGGCGCTCAGGTAGTGGCCCTCGCCGCGTGCTCCTCCGTGCAGTCGGCCCGTCCTCATCGCCAGGTCCATCGCCACTGGGTCAGGCGTCACGATGTAGTCGATCCCGTCGAGGTACGGGAGGCGGTCGCCGCGGGCGTCGCGCTCCCAGTAACCGTCGAAGCGGCGCAGCTGAACGTGGCTGTTCGGCTCGTGGTGCGTGACGTGGAACGGTCCCAAACCGACCAAGCCGATGTCGAGCGGTGAGACGCTGACCTGGCCAGCTTCGATGAGCGGCCGCATCAGGTGCTCCGGGTGGGCGACCTTCATGCGCGGGTCGAGCAGCATCTCCGGGAACCTCACCGTCGGCTCCGCCAGGGTCACCCGCACCCGTCCCGGCAGCGCTTCCACCTGCTCGATCCGGCCGAGGTTCCCGCGGAAGTAGGCCGGCGCTCGGGTGCGGCCACCCGAGGTGACGCCGAAGTAGGCGAGCTCGAACCAGAAGGTGATGTCCTCTGCGCGCAACGGCTCACCGTCGTGCCAGGAGACACCCTGCCGGATGTTGAAGGTCCACTCGGTGAA
>SKSV01000026.1 GCA_007122815.1 Trueperaceae bacterium
CGCGACGAGCAGCGCGAGCATGCGCCGCGTCATGGCGCCCACCGCGCGCTGCCCCACACCGCCGTGTCCCAGCGCGCCGCGCCGTCCGTGCCGCCCCCACCACCGCACGCGACCACGGCCAGCGCGATCGCCAGCGCCGTGATCACCACCAGCGCCCAGCGCCGGCGCGCTCCCGCACGCCGCGACCCGAACCCGTCCCTCGCCATGACGACCTCCCGCGCCCGGCCGAGCCCGCCTCACGTGCGCTTCGGTTGTACGACGCCGCATCGTACCGCGGCGCAGCCCCTGCGCGGCCAGGACGGCCACGGCGATCGCCGCAGGGTCATGTGTCCTTGTGTTCGCCGTGAAGCCGTGCCTACGCTTCGGTCAAGCGAGGCGTTGGGTTCGGATCTCCGTCGATGGAGCGCGGTCGGTGGGGCCGCTCGAGGTCGACGACGACGTGGCGAAGGTGAACGTGAGGACACCCCGTTCGGCATCCGTGACGGCCCTCATGCCCACGCTCACGGCGCGCTACCCGGGTCTCCAGGTCGCGTACGCCGAGTCGCCGCCGTACCGCACCTCGACGCCGGACGAGGACACCGCGACGATGGTCGCCATCCTCGCCTCAGAAGCATGGATCCTGTTCGTCGGCCTCGGCTGCCCGAAGCAGATGTGCTGGATGGCCGAGCACCGCGACCGCCTCCCCCTCGTAGCACTCGGTGTCGGCGCCGCCTTCGACTTCCACGCCGGCCGCGTCCGCCAGACACCCCCGGCGCTGCAGCGGTTGGGGCTCGAGTGGGCCTTCCGTATGGCGATGGAGACGCGATGGTTGGCGAAGCGCTTCCTGAAGCACCCTCCGCGGTTCGTGTGGCACTTCGAGCGGCAGTTGGTGCGCGAGCGCAGGAACACGGTCGCCGTCCACGAACCACCTTCCGATACGTCACCGTGAGCGCCGTGCGCGTCCGCGACCTCGGCGCAAGGCTGACTGAACTCGCCACGAGTTCGCGCATCAATCTCACCCACGCGCACCATGGCATCCGCACGACGCGCACCAACGGCAGCGTGCTTCTCGTTGTGACGGTGCTCGTGACACCGACCGGATCGGCCTGGCGACCGAGTCACGCCGCGGTACGCAGCGAAGCTGCTGATGTGAAACTCCCCACGCCCCTGCCCGTACGTCGACCCCTATCGTCCGGCTGAAGCGCTACGGCACGTCGGTGGGCGAAGTCGGTACGGCCGGCGATGGACGCCGATGACGGCAACGTCGACCCACGTGGGACGCCGGGGGCATCCACGATGGCAGAGCATCCACCGTTCTTCGGCATCGAGCGCGCCTCACGCCTCACTGCGCTCTCGGACGACGAGCACCGTAGCGTGCAGGCACGACGGAACGGCCGCACTTCGGCGTCCGTCGTAGGCACCCTGCTTACGGCGTGCGCGCTCCTTTGGGCGACGGCTTCGAGCCAGCAGGCTCTGGGCGTCGGCGGCCAGGCGCTCGGCACGAACCCGATCGACCCCTGCGCGTTCGGAGTCGACGCTCCCGGTTGCTACGACCTCCAACAAGCGCTCCATGTCGGCGTTGCCGATTTCGAAACGCTCGCCCGCTTGCTTTTCGGGGTGCCTGACTCCATCGTCGAGGATGTCGGCGCGGCGGACATCCACCGGGTGCTCCAGGCGCGCTTGGACGCGCTCGCAGACCCGACGACGCGGTTCAGCCTCGCGTCAGGCTTGGGAGGCGAGTACATGTGCATTCACGGCCGGGCCCTCGCCGGCTTTGATGCGATGTTCGATGCGCACGACGGGTGCACGGCGCCTGACGGAACCGGACGCACCGCGATTGGCGTGCCCGTATCCTGGTCGCGGCCAGCGACGCCTGCACCGGAATCGGGAGCGACCACCACCAATGCCGCACCGTCGGAGCCAGACAGCGCCGGGGCGTTCTGGACCCGACCCTCCCAGGCACTCGTCGACGAGCGCGCCCGCGCCCTGACGGCCGCACAGACAGAGCGGTGGCGCATCGACAACGAGGGTCACTCGACGTTCCTCGATCTCGCCGAGCAACGTGTGCGGTTCGCCCTCCGCCTGACCGACTTCTGGTCGAGTGACGAGGTCATCGACCACAACCGAGCGGCGCTCGAACAGCAGCGCCACTCCGCCAGACTGCTGTACTGGATCACCATCACCCTGGTGATCGCAGGCATCGTATTGACGGTCGTGCAGTTCATCATCGCGGCGGTGACGAGCCTTCGTGTCAAACCCGACCTCGACGCCGTTGTGGCGGCCGCCGTCCGCGTGCCGCATGACCCTGTCTCTGCGCCGGCTGCTGAACCGACCGCAACACCGCCGGCGGTACCGGGGTCTCCCACCAACGCGACCCCGGCGGCCCAGGCCGCTCCGGTGCTGACGGCCCACGATCACGTTCGACTCGCGGAGACCGAGTTCAAGTTCGAGATGCAGAAGATCGGCTTCTCGGTGAGGACGTCCATCGTGGGCGTGGTCCTGCTGTTCGCCTCGTTCGCGTTCATGTTCCTCTACATGCGCTATGCGTTCCCGCTGTCCTTCCCGCAGGTACCCGCGCTCGAGTCGACTGATGCTCCGAGCGACGATTGAGACTTGGGCGCGGCGAGTCGATCTCCACCATCCCGTTCACTCGCGGACAGCAGCGCACGCTCATGCCAGGTCCTGCGCCGACAACACCGCCTTCACGTCCTCCACCCGATCCTTCGCCACCAACAGCACCGTGTTCCCGCGCTTCACCACGACCAGGTCGTGCACCCCAACCGTGACCACGACGTCGTCGTCGCCCTCCGTGTACACGATGTTGCCGCTCGCCTCGTGGGCGACGTGGCGGCCGACCACCGTGTTCGGCCCATCGTTCGCCTGCGTACCCTGCAGCAGCCGCTCCAGCGCCACCCAGTCACCGATGTCGTCCCAGCCGCACGAGACCGGCACCACCAGCGCGCGCTCGGTGCGTTCCATCACGGCGTAGTCGATGCTCGTGGCCGGCAGCGTCGGGAACACCTCCGCGAGCCGCCGCTCCTCGATCGCGCGCCGCAGCGGCACCA
>SKSV01000234.1 GCA_007122815.1 Trueperaceae bacterium
CGACGTCCATGACTAGGCCGCCACCGGAGACCTCGGGATCCCAACGCCAGCCCGCCGAGGCCGGATCGTCCGGAGCGCGCAGGTGTAGCTCGAGCTGCACCAGGCGCATCTCGCCAAGCGCCCCACTTCGGACGCTCTCGAGCACGGCCTGGAAGCGCGGCAAGGCGCGGCGGTAGTAGGCCACGAACAGCGGCACTCCGGCCGCCTCGCAGGCGCCGACCATCGCCTCCGCCTCGGCCATCGTCGTCGCCATGGGCTTCTCCACGTACACCGGCTTGCCAGCGGCCGCCGCCCGCATCACGTACGCGGCGTGACTCGAGGGAGGTGTGGCGACGTACACGGCGTCGACGTCGTCCGCGTCGATCACCTCGTCCGCGTCGGTCGTCCAGCGAGGTACACCGTGTCGCTCTGCGTAGTCGCGAGCCTTCGCGGCGTCCCGTCGCATCACCGCGACCAGTGAACTGCCCGGTACCAGGGCGAAGGCGGGCCCGGACTTCACCTCGGTGACGTCGCCGCAACCGATGATCCCCCAGCGGACGTGCTCCAGGGGGCCAAACGCTGATCGCCCCTCGCTGCTCATGGGATGTGGCCTTCCTGCGGGCAGCCTCTCGCGCTCATGTGCCGTGACGCTAGCACGAGCACCCGGCCCGCGGCACCGCGACCCAAAGAGCGCTGCCGGGCCATCATGGGATCGTCGTCCTCCCGCCAGGATCAACGCTCTGGGCGACAGGAGGTCCGATGAGCAGTCACGACGTACTGGTGCGAGGCGCCCGTGTGGTCGACGGGAGCGGGAGCCCGTGGTTCCGTGCCGACGTGGCGCTGCGCGGCGATCGGGTGGAGGCGATCACGGCTCCTGGTCGCATCGACCCCGCTACTTGTGGGGAGGTCGTCGACGCCCACGACGACGTGTTGTGCCCAGGGTTCATCGACATCCAGAGCCACGCGATCCTGTCGCTCATGCGCGACGGGCGCTGCCTCTCGAAGGTCACACAAGGTGTAACCACCGAGATCATGGGAGAAGCGTGGACACCGGCCCCGCAAGGCGGGCTGATCGAGGACCCCATGAGCCGCACCATGTTCGCGCTCGAGGTCGATCCCGTCTGGTACGAGCGCATGCGATCCTGGACGCGCTTCGGACACTGGCTGGAGGCCATGGAGAGCGCCGGGGTCTCTCCCAACGTCGGCTCGTTCCTCGGTGGCGGGACGCTGCGCAGCTTCGCCAAGGGCATGACGATGGGAGCGGCCGACGCGGAGGAGCTCGCGACCATGCGACGGGTGTTGGCCGAGGCGATGGAGGACGGTGCTTTCGGCGTGTCGTACGCGCTGGTGTACCCCCCTGACGCCTACGCCGGCACGCCGGAGCTCATAGCGGTGTGCCGCGAGATGGCCCGCTACGGCGGCCTGTACATCACCCACTTGCGTAGCGAGTCGAGCGGCATCTTCGACGCGCTGGACGAGGCCTTCGCGATCGGACGAGAGGCGGGCGTGGCGGTGGAGGTGTACCACCTGAAGGTCGCCCACCCGGCGCACTGGTGGCGCATGCCCTCGGTGATCGAGAAGATCTCGCGCGCTCGAGAGGACGGGCTCGACGTCACGGCGGACATGTACCCCTACCCGGCATCCGGCACCGGGCTCTCGGCAATCCTCCCCACCTGGACGGCCGAAGGGGGCAAGCTCTACGAGCGTCTGCGCGACCCGGACGTGCGCGCGCGCGTGCGCCGCCAGCTCGAGGGACGGGAGCCGCACGATGGCATGGGCCTCGAGACCCAGGGTGGCGCCGGTGGCGTGATGCCGGTCGGCTTCAAGCGGCCCGAGAACGCCGAGTACGTGGGGAAGCGTCTCTCGGAGATCGCGGGGGTCCGCTCACAGGACTGGATCGATGCCGTACTCGACCTGCTCGTGAGCGAAGGACAACGCATCAGCACGATCTACTTCTCCATGAGCGAGCGCAACCTCCGGCTGCAAGCGCAGCAACCCTGGGTGACGTTCTCCACGGACGCCGGTGGCTTCGATCCCGCTTGGGCGGCGCCGCTGGGGCCGTACCATCCACGCGCGTACGGAACCTACCCGCGCGTGCTCCGCAAGTACGTGCGCGAAGAGCGCCTGCTGACCCTGGAGGAGGCGATCCGGAAGATGACCTCGGCTGTCGCGAACCGGCTGGGCCTGAAGCAGCGTGGCCTGGTGCGCGAACGGGCTTACGCCGACCTGGTGCTGCTCGACCCGGACGAGGTTGGCGACCGCGCGACGTTCGACGACCCGCATCGGCTCTCGCAGGGGGTACGCGACGTGTGGGTCAACGGGGTGAGGGTCCTTCGCGCTGGTCAGCACACCGGTGCGACCCCGGGGCGCTTCGTCAAGGGCACGGGGACGCCCTGAGAGCGCCGCGCTACAGCTTGGTCAAGGGACTTCTGACCCGAACCTTGCACGCTCGAACGTTCGGTGCCCTAGACTTGCGCCACGATGCTGCTCCGCACCCTGGGCGGGCTCACGCTCGAAGGCTCGGCGCTTACGCGGCCGAAGCCGCTCTTGGTGCTCGCGTACGTGGCGCTCGAAGGCGCCACGCCGCGTAAGCGTCTGGCCGAGCTCTTCTTCGCTGACGCAGCAGACCCGCGTGACAGCCTCTCGACGGCGCTGAGGCACCTGCGAGTGGCCGGCGCGCTCCTCGATGTGCGCGGGGACGCCGTCGGCACTGAGTTACCGACCGACGCCGCGCGGCTTCTGCAGGAGTTCGACGCCTACCGCTACCGCACCGTGCTCGAGGCGTACGCGGGGCCCTTCCTGGACGGTCTCGAGAGCGCGCTCGGGGTGGAAGCCGAGGAGTGGTTGTTCCTCACACGCGAGGCGATCGCGGACAGGGTTCGCTCCGCCGGGTTGCACCTCACGCGGGCAGCGGTCAATGACGGCCGCATGGAGGAGGCCCGGAGCCTGCTCGGACGCTGCGTGTCCCTGCCCGGCGCCAGCGAGCTCGAGGCCGACGAGCTCCAGGTGGTGGTCCGCTTGGCCGAGCGCACCCAGCTGCCCGAGCTCGCCCGGCTCAAGGCGC
>SKSV01000090.1 GCA_007122815.1 Trueperaceae bacterium
ATCATGAGGCGGCTGAGTCGCGTTTCGCTGGTGCTCTGGAGCATGTTTCGGAGGGTGAGGGTGTGGCGCTGGCACGGCTCTGGCGCAAGATCGGGGCCACGAGGGTGGCCCGCTACCGCTACCGCGAGGCCCTCGAAGCGTACGACGCAGCCGAAGCCGAGCTCGGCCCGCACCATGCCGAAGCTCCACCCGACTGGTGGCAGGAGTGGATCGAGATCGGCCTCCACCGAAGCAACCTGCACTACTGGCAGGTGGTCTGGCGCGAGAGCGCAGACGCGTTGGCCCGCATCGAGCGGGCGGTCGAACAGCACGGCACCAGCAGGCAGCGCGGCGCCTTCTACAACAGCCTTGCCCTCATGCTCATCGCGAGGGAGCGCGGCACCGTGTCCGACGAAGCCCTGGGGTACGCCCGCGCGGCGCTCGAGGCGAGCCGCGCGGCCAAACTGCCCAGCCAGATCGCGTGGTCTGGGTTCTGCGTAGGCTTCAGCCTGCTTTGGCGTGACGAGCTCGGTGAGGCTCAGGTGCGACTGGAGGAGGCCCTGCAGATGAGTGAGATGACCGGCGATGCCCCCTTGCGCGCACGCTGCCTCACCTATCTCGGCATCCTACACAGGAAGCACCAGGACGCCGACGTCGCCGAGGCGTACGCGCTGCAGGGCCTCGAGGCCGCGCGCGAGCTCGGCATGCCCGAGTACGCAGGCGCCGCCCACGGCCAACGCGCGTGGCTGGCCTGGAGGGGCGGCCACCTCAGGGATAGCGTCCGTGAAGCGAGCGCGGCCATCGACTGCTGGCGGGAGGGTCAGCCGTACCCGTTGAAGTGGGTGGCGCTGCTTCCGTTGCTTGCAGCAAGGCTGGCCCAAACGCGGTTGGCCGACGCAGCCGAATGTGCAGCGACGATGTTGGAGCCGCCTCAGCAGCGGCTCCCGGATGCGTTGAGCGAGGCGTTGAAGCGCGCGGTCGGTGGCGAGCGCGAGGCGCTCGAGCGCGTGGTCCTCCTAGCGCGCGAGGCTCGGCTGCTCTGAGTTCAGCGGAGGCCCAAGCCAGACAACAGCCTCAGTGCCACGTCGGGATGATCGATGATCACCCCATCCACGTGGTACTGCAGGATGAACGTAGCGAGCTCCTGCTCGAGCGAGCGGTAACTGTCGGGCAGGACATCTTCACGGAACGTCCAAACATGCACGAACAGCTCTCGGTCATGAGCCCATGACACGAACTCCGGGTTAGCCTCCACGATGCCCTTGGCGGGGTTCACCCCATCCGCCAACGCTGCCCACTCATCCAGCGCTTCCTCGGTCGCCTGCTCGGGTGACCATAGGAGGAACGCCAGGGGGTAGTCCGCCCCGAGCTCGCGGAACCTCTCCAATGCCTCGATCCAGAAGCTCTGGAGGATCGCCTTCACGTCTGGGTACGCGGAGAGGTCGTCGAGCACGGTCTCTTCCATCAGCAAGCCATGCTCGCGATGGAGGTTGGGATGCTTGAGCTCGACGTAGAGCCCAACGTCACGTCCAGTACTCGTGTTGAGACCGTGCACGAGCTCGATGAACTCGACGAACGTCGGCACGCGGAAGTTGCCCAAGTCGGACGGAAAGCGCCCGGGCCACACCATCGAGCCGTCATCGCGAACTCTCTCGTGCACCCTCAGCTGCTTGATCTCCTCGAGGGTGAAGTCTGCCGCGTACCAGGCGCCGTCCTCTCGTTGGCGGTCAGGGAACACCTCAGCCACGTTCGTCGTTCCCTGGAGCGTGAGGTCGTGAAGGGTGATGAGCACGCCGTCCAGCGTCATCACCAGATCGATCTCGATGTAGTCCACGCCTTGTGCGTGGGCCATCGCATACGACTCGAGTGTGAGTTCCGGGAGGTAACCGCTCGCCCCACGGTGGGCGGTGACCGTGACCTCTTGTGCTGTTGCCAGCCCACCGGCCAAGAGACCGACGATAAGGGTGAACGCCAATGCTCGCCTCATGACCCTCTCCTTAGTAGATCGCGCACTGTGGAAGCTTCGATACGGTCAGCGGCACTACTAGGCCAGCCAACACGCTCCCATCCGCCGTCGAGGCTGAACGAGCTTCCCCTGCCGATTGCACAGGAGTCGCGCCGGCATGCCACCCACCGTTCGTCTGCTCGCTGATCGTACCGGAGCGGCACGGAAACTCAGCGGATCCAGCGCGCCGATTGGGCACAGTTTCCAGGTGGTCCAGGAGACGCTCAACGTACCGTTCCTCACGCACGTGATGGAGTCGCGGTGACGCTGGCGTGCCGTTACGCCGATCGGGCGAGTAGACGGGCGGCGGCAGCGGCATGGCCCGTGTCGACGAGGTGGAAGAAGCCGCGCTCGATGTCGGCGGCACGCCAGCCGTGCTCGCGGCCGAGGACGTTACTGTCTCTTGCTCGGCCGTTGACCTCTGGGACTGCCTGTCAGACGAGCCCCCGCTCCCAGCCCGGGCAACCCTCGGCCAGTCGATCTCGCATCATCGCTTGCTCGATAGCACCCTTGCGGCGTCGCTTCCACTCGTCGAGAACCTGTGAGAAGGTCTCGCGGACGTCGTCCGGGGCCCACTCCGGCCATGCCGCCTCGCACTCGTGTTCGAAGTCGTACAGGCCCCTCAGGATGCCGATCGTGTACGCGTCGTAGGCCTCGAGCCGTCCTGAGGCGTGGTACCAGCGCATGCGTTCTAGGTACGGGTCCAGAGCCTCACCCAGCACTTCGGCTGCGGCCTCGTGTGGAGCCGTGTACCCGTAGCGGTCCTCGCCGGCGCGATCCAAGATCGTATCGACGTCGATGAGCTCCAGGGTGACCTGCACCTCACCCGCGACGTCGTCCGGATCGACTTTGGCCACGATCCGTTCCAGTTCCTCCCGAAACGCCTCTCCGACGGCGCCCCTTCGCTTCGCGAGGCGCGTCAGCAGCTCCTTCTGTTCGCTGGGGTGCAGGCCCTGAACACCTGCCGCGCGACGCTTCTTCGGGCTCATGTGTGGCCTCCAGGTTCCCAGGGTCCGTGCGCCGAGGGTACTGCATCGGATCCGGAGTCATACGC
>SKSV01000260.1 GCA_007122815.1 Trueperaceae bacterium
AACACCTCTCCCAGCCAGATCTCGTCTGGGGCCCCCGCCCTGGAAGAGTTCGAGGACCACCGGCGCCGGGCGCATCTGGTCGGACAGCTCGGTGCGGTTCAAGCAGCGGATCAGCTCGCTCGTGATCGCCTCGGGGGTCGGTTGACGGTACTCGTGTGGGACGGCTATTGTCAACTCGTCCAGCACTTCCCTCGAACGGGAGAGATGAGCGCCTTCGATGACGAAACTGCCCCGCTCGACGCTTCCTTGAAGCATCACCTCCTCATCGAGCGGGGTGGCTCGAACGCGCTGCTCGAGCTGAGGCGGGGGGTGGAGATCGAGTCGGCGCGCCTGGCCGCTGGACAGGGCGCCGGGCCGCTGACGCGGCGCATGCGCGAGCTGCTGGCCACCATGGCCTCGTCCTTCGGCGATCCCGCGGCCTACCTCGCCGCGGACGTCGCCCTCCACGACACCATCGCCGAGGGCTCGGGGAACATCTTGATCAGGGAGTTGCTGACCGCGGTCAGAGAGGCGACCCACGACGCGACGCTGGCGGACCTCCGAGACCGGCTGGACCTCGGCGAGTTAGCCGCCGTGCATAGGGCGCACCGGCGCCTGGTCGACGCGCTCGAGGCCGGGGATCCCGATGGTGCCGCTGCCGCCATGAGCTACCACTTCGAGGCGGTCGCCGCAGCCGCGGAACGTTGGCACCGGATCAGGAGAGATCCGTCAGGCGAGGATGATGCGCAGGGCGGGCCCCAGCCTGGCGGCAACCGACCTGGCGGCGACCCGCCGGGTCGCGACCAGCCCGCGCGCACCTGGAGTTACCCAGCGACGCCACGCAGCGCCGTCTCGGACGACTATCACGGCACCCTGGTGCGGGACCCTTACCGCTGGTGCGAGGACGAGGACCTCGAGATCACACGGGCATGGTCAGCCGCTCAACGCGAGCTTACGGAGGCTTACCTCGTCGCGCTGCCCGAGCGTCAGGGCTTCCGCGAGCGCCTGGCCGAACTCTGGGACCATGCTAGGCACGGCCTCCCAGAACGCCACGGGAGATACCTGTTCTACCAGCATAACGATGGTCTAGCGAACCAGCCGGTGCTCTACCGACGGCTACTGGAGGCGAGCGAAGAACCCGAGGTAGCCGTAGATCCCAACGGCCTCAGTGACGACGGCACGGCCGCCCTGGCCGCCTACGGCATCAGCCGGGACGGCCGCTACGTCGCCTACGGCGTGTCGCGCTCGGGAAGCGACTGGCAGGTCATCCACGTCCGCGATCTGAAGACCGCCACCGATCTGCCCGACGAGCTGGACCACTGCCGCTTCACCGTCCCGGTCTGGTCCAGCGACGGCGCCGGCTTCTACTACTCCCGCTACCCATCGGCACAGGAAGCACCCGAGGCCAGCCCAGGCACCCACCAACGCGTCTACTACCACCTGCTAGGAACGTCACAGGCTGAGGACTCCCTCGTGTACGCTCGACCGGACGCTCCCGGTCTCGGCTTCCACGCCCACCTCAGCGACGACGGTCGCTACCTCGTGCTCTACGTCTGGGACGGCACCGAGCGGCGCAACCGGCTCTACTACCGAGAGCTCTCGCGAGCCGCCAGCGCCGCAACCGAAGGTGGACCCCACGCAACCGAAGGTGGACCCCACGCGACCGATGGGACCGCCGGCGCCGATGCGCGGGACGAGTTCGGCTTCGTGCGACTTCTCGACGAGCAGGACGCAAGCTACGAGTTCGTGGACAACGACGGCACGGTCCTCTACCTCCTGACCGACCTCGACGCGCCCAACGGTCGTGTCGTGGCGCTCGACGTGAGACGGCCGGAGCGCCGGGACTGGCGCGAGGTGATACCCGAGCGCGCTGAGCCCATCGACGACGTCCAAGCGGCTGACGGGCGGCTGGTGGTCCAGTACCTGCACCACGCCAGCCACCGGCTGGAGGTCTTCGGAACCGACGGTGCCAGCACGGGTGAGGTGCCGTTACCCGCGCTCTCCAGCGTCACAGGGATGTCGGGGCGCCGCGACGAGCCAGACCTGTACGTCAGCTACGAGTCGTTCCTCAGCCCCGCCAGCGTGGTGAGGGTCGAGCCCTCGACGCGCGAGACCCTGACGCTTCACGAAGGTAGAGCCGGCTTCGATGCCGAGCGCTTCGAGACACGGCGCGTGTTCGTGAAGACCAGCGACGGCACGCGTTTGCCCCTGTTCGTGACGAGCGCGCGCGGCATCGAGCTCGACGGGTCGCATCCGACCCTGCTCTACGGCTACGGCGGCTTCGGCGTGAACGTCACCCCGACCTTCGACCCTACCCGCGTCGCCTGGCTGGAGCGCGGCGGCGTCTACGCCCAGGCCGCGCTTCGTGGGGGCGGCGAGTACGGCGAGGCGTGGCACGCCGCCGGCAGGCTGGGCCGCAAGCAGACCGTGTTCGACGACTTCATCGCGGTGGCCCGGTGGCTCGTCGCCAGCGGCTTCACCAGCCCAGAGCGGCTGGCCATAGAGGGGCGCAGTAACGGCGGGCTGCTGGTCGCGGCCTGCCTGACGCAGCGTCCCGAGCTGTTCGGGGCCGTGCACTGCGCGGTCCCCGTGGTCGACATGCTGCGCTTCGAGCGCTTCACCGCCGGGCGCTACTGGGTGCCGGAGTACGGCCGGGCGTCGGATGGCCCCGAGGCCCTCGCCACGCTCTTGACGTACTCACCACTCCACAACGTGCGCCAGGGCGCCAGCTATCCCGCTACGCTCATCACCACCGGAGAGTCGGACGACCGCGTGGTGCCGATGCACGCACGTAAGTTCGCGGCCGCGCTGCAGGAGGCCGACGGCGGCTACAACCCGTTGCTCCTGCGTGTCGACACCAAGGCCGGTCACGGCGCGTTGACTCCCACGAGCAAGCGCATCGCTACCGGTGCTGACGTGCTGGCCTTCCTCTGGGCCGCCCTGACGCGTGGGCCGCCCTGACGCGTGGGGCGGCGCGAGGTCAGGCGCGGCCCGAACGCCACAGCGACAGCGCCTGACGTGCCGCGCGGCGCTCGAAGGCGCCGGCCT
>SKSV01000437.1 GCA_007122815.1 Trueperaceae bacterium
ATGACGCCGGGGAGGATGAAGGCCCAGGGGTTGAAGTGCCGTCGGCTCGACACGTCAGTCGATGTAGCCCGACTCGACGAAGATGCGCTCCATGTTGTCGACCAGGCGCTGTTGCGCCCGCTCGGGGGTCATGATCTCGAACAACACGTCGGAGGCGAACTCACCGACGGGCGTGTACATCACCGCGCCCCACTCGGCGATCGGCTGGCGCGGGAAGCCGTAGCTCATCTGCTCCTCGAACACCGGGAGGAAATCGTCGTAGAACTCGTAGGCGCCCACGATGTCAGGGTCTTCGAACTGGTCGGCGCGGGCGAACATCGCGGTGCGCAGGTTGAACTCCGCGGCCTGCTCCTCGAGCAACCACTGCAGGAACTGGAAGGCCTCGGCCTTGTTGGGGGTGTCGAAGACCAGTACGCCACCGCCGCCGATGAACGAGCGGCCCACCGGGAGGTCCTTGCGGTTGCCGGGCCACTGGGGCAGGAGCGAGTAGCCGATCTTGCCCGCCGTGGGAGCGCCGTCACCCTCGATGGTGAGCACGCCCTCGGGCCAGAGTTCGGCGGTCGCGAGCCGGCCTTCGCGCATGAACGACAGGTGCTCGAGGAAGTCCCAGGTCTGCGCCTGCGGCGGGAAGGTGTCCTCGATCAGGCGGCTCCAGTAAGCCGCTCCCTCGAGGAGGATCGGGTCGCGCAGGTCGCTTTCGAAGTCCTCGGTCCAGCCATCCAGACCGAGCGAGTAGACGATCGCGAGGAAGGCGCGCGCCATGCCCCCAGGCGGCTTGATGGAAGCGGAGTAGCCGTAGAGCGGCGAGGCGAGCGTCTCACCGGCGACGGTCTCGCCCGCCGGCCGCGTGAAGAAAGCGGCGATGTCGTACAGCTCTTCCCAAGTGGTCGGTGGCGCGAGCTCGCGTCCGTACTCCTCCTGGAAGGCGGCGCGCTCGCCCTCGTGCTCGAACCAGTCGAGGCGGTAGGCGTAGATGGGCGTCTGGGGGTTGCGGGCGATCGCGATGATCTCACCCGGGCGCAAGGCCGGGTTGGTCATGTGCGAGTCGATGACCGCCTGCGAGTACTGGTCGAGGCCGAAACCGAACTCCTCGATCAGGTCGTCCAGGCCCGCGACCTTCTCGTAGTAGTAACCGAACCATCCCGGGCTGTGGTAACCGATGTCGTAGTAGTCGCTACCGGCCTGGGCTTCGAGCTGCATGCGCTGCCAGAGCTGGTCGGGCGGTAGCACCTCCATGACGATGTTGACCCCGGTCATCTCCTCGTACATCGGGATGAAGTACTCCTCCATCGGGCCGACGTGCGGGCCGGGGTGCTCGGCGATACGCAAGGTGGTCTGGGCCAGCGCGCCGCTCGCCAGGGCGAGGGCCGACGCGGCGACCAACGCGAGCCACCAACTACGACGTGAACGAGTGCTTCTCATGCTCACCTCCGTGAACCTAGCCGCGTCTCTCGCCACGCGTTCCCTGCCGGCGCCGCGACAGCGTTTAGCTGCCGGACCGACCACCGAATCTGCGCGCGCGAGGCGCAAGCGAAGCTCGCATACCAGTGTAGCGGTAAGCTCGAGCCCATGTCCACGCTGGTGCGCTACCGTCGCTGGGGGCCGAAGTGACGCCACCGTCGGCGCTGCTCGGTCTCGATCTCGGTACCTCGGGAGTGAAGGCGTTGCTGCTCACGCCCGAGGGCGCGACCCTGGCCGAAGCTGCCGAGGGGTACAGGACGCACCGGCCACAGCCTGGCTGGTCGGAGCAGGATCCTGAAGATTGGTGGCGTGCCACCGTGCGCGCCACGCGCTCCGCTCTCAGCGCCGCGGCGGACCGTCACGGCGCTCTCTCCGTAGACGCGATCGGGCTCTCCGGACAGATGCACACGATGGTCCTAGTCGACGCTGAGGGAAGAGCGCTGCGGCCGGCCATCACCTGGATGGACACGCGTGCCCAGGCGCAGCTGGAGCGCCTCGAGGCCCTGGTGGAGAGCGCCGGTCTGGCCCCCGAGCTAGCCAACCCGGTGGTGCTGGGGTTGACGGCGCCTCCACTTCTCTGGTTGATCGAACAGGAGCCGGAGGTGGTCGAGTCGGCCGAGGCCCTGCTCTTGGCCAAGGACATGTTGCGGCTGCGGCTGACAGGCCGCATCGGGGCCGAACCCACCGACGTGTCGGCGACCCTCCTGGCCGACGTGGCCCGCCGGGACTGGTCGGCGAGGGCTGCGCGCGCTTTCGGAGTCCCGGTGAGGTTGCTGCCGCCAGTGTCGCCCAGCGACGCCGTAGCGGGGCCGTTGACGCGTCAGGCGGCGGAGGAGCTGGGTCTGGAGCCGGGCATCCCCGTTGCCTTCGGCGCTGCCGACCAGCAAGCCGCTGCGGTGGCCATGGGCACGCTCTCGCCGGGCCAGGCGCAGCTGATGGTCGGCACGGGAGCGCAGGTGCTGGCGGTGCGCGAGCGTCCAGACGCCGACCCAAGAGGCTGCCTCCACACCTTCTGCCACGTGCGCGGTTACGTGCAGCAGGCCAGCGTCAACAACGCCGGAGCCGCGCTCGATTGGGTTCGTGAGCTCCTCGGGGTTAGCTGGGAGCGCCTGTACGCCTCACCTCTCGCGCAACCGCACCTACCTGCGTTCGTGCCGTACCTGAGTGGCGAGCGCGCCCCGGTGATGAAGGGGTACGCGCGCGGGGCGTGGCTGGGCTTGGAGCCGCGCCACGACGTCGACGCACTCCTCGGCGCGGCCTTGACGGGTGTGGTGACCTCCATCGCCGACGCCGTGGCTGCGGTAGTGAGGACTGGCGACGTGCGCGGTCCTGTCAGGGCTTCCGGCGGCGGTATGCGCGAGCCGCGCTTCGCTCAGGCCGTCTCCGACGCGACGGGGTTGGCCCTGGAGGTCGTCAACCGTGGCTCAGCGTCGGCGGTCGGGGCCGCGCTGCTGGGTGGGATCGCCGCGGGCGTCCACGCCGACCCACACGCGGCAGCGGAGACCCTCGAGGGTGCGGAGCCGTTGCGCTACGAGCCCGACCCGCTTACGGCGCGAGCCTGGC
>SKSV01000197.1 GCA_007122815.1 Trueperaceae bacterium
GATCTGCGGGGTCAGATAGTCCGTGATCGACCGCGCGAGGCGTTCCGAGAGCCACGTGTCCGCCGTACCTGGGAAGACGCGGTTGAGGTTGTGCATGTCGATCGGAGTGTGCCGCGTGAGCGTCTCGAACGCGAGCGGGTTGGCCAGAGGGAGCGCGAGGAGGCGGCCATGGAGATGTGCCGGGTCGATGGACTGGGTGACGCGACGCACGACCTCGATCGGCAGCAGCTCATCGCCGTGGATGCCGGCGGTGAGGCCGATGGTGGGACCGTCGTGGGCGCCCTCGATCACGTGGGCAGCCAGGCGCAGGTCGAGGCCGGTGGCCATGGTGGCGATTTCGATCCATTCGATCCGTGACTCAGGCATCGGGTGTCTCCTCGATGAAGGCTGCGCGGGTCGCGTCGATCAGCGCCCGCAGGTCGTCGTCGGTATGCGCTGTGGAGAAGGCGGCGTGCAGGAGCGCCTTCGGGGGGAGGATCAACAGGCGCTCGGCGGCCGCGGCCCGCAGCCGCTCGTACGCAGCAGCGTCAGTCGTGGCGGCGCTGCGGTAGTCACGGACCGGCAGTGGCGTGAAGTACGGTTGGAAGTGTCCGCCGCCAGCGTGGAGGCGCGCGCGGACGCCCGCCTTCGCAACGACCTCGTCCCATGCTTCGACGAGGCGGCGCGAGCGTTCCTCGAGCGAGCGGGTGACGGCGCCGTCCTCGAGGAGCTCGAGTGTCGCCAGGCAGGCGGCGAGCGCCGGTCGGTACCCGTTGAAGGTGCCGACGAACGGCGCGTTGTCGCTCCCGGGTTCCGTCCGTGCCATCATCGCGCGGCTGCCAGCCAGCGCGGCGAGTGGAAAGCCATTCGCCAGCGCCTTGCCCCACACCGATAGATCTGGAGTGACGCCGTAGCGTTCCTGCGCGCCGCCCAGCGCCACGCGGAAGCCCGTCAGCAGTTCGTCGAAGACGAGGACGATGCCGAGCTCGCTCGTAAGCGTGCGAAGCCCCTCGAGGTAACCGTCCTCTGGTGGGATGAACCCGACGTCGATCATGGTCGGCTCGACGATCAGGGCGGCAACGTCATCACGTCGCGCCTCGAGGATCGCAGCGGTCGTCTCCAGGTCATTGAACGGGACGACGACCGCCGACGTCACCGCCTCCTGCCGGAGACCGGCGCCGCCGGGGAGGGGCACGGGCATGTGGGCATTGCCGGCCGCTCGCAGGTCGGGCCACGTGCTGACGAAGACCTCGTCCCACCAGCCGTGGTAGGCGCCCTCGATCTTGGCGATGGACGGCCGTCCTGTCACCGCGCGCGCCACGTGCACGGCGTGCATGACGGCCTCGGTGCCCGTGTTCGTGAAGCGTACCTGCTCTGCGTTCGGCACGAGTTGCAGGAACTTCTCCGCGGCGGTGATCGACAGCTCGCTCTCGAAACCGGCCCCGAGGCCGTTCGCCACGGCATCCTGGGTGGCGGCCATCACGTGCGGTTCGGCGTGGCCGAGGATCACGGCGCCGTTGCCCATCATGAAGTCGGTCCAGCGCCGCCCGTCGACGTCCCACAGGTAGGCGCCCTCGGCGCGGACGAAGTAGGTCGGGTAAGGGCTCGCGACGCGTGAGTTGGAGTGCGTGCCGGTCGGCACCGAACGCAGCGCGCGCTCGTGCAGTCGTCTCGAGGCGTCAGCTGGCATCGTCGGGTTCCTCCTGGTTGGCGTGGGCGATGAGCGTGCCGGGGCTGTGCATGCGGTCGTAGAGGTGACGCACCGCGCGGTCGCGTTCTGCTGCGCGCACGCCACGCCACCAGCGGCCGACCACCGTTCCCCCCCACCAGTACGTGTAGACGAAGGGGGCCCGCAGGCCGTGCGTCACGAAGCGCAGCTTCGCGTCGATCCATGCTTCATCCGCGTCGCAGCCATCGCGCAGGAACTGGCCCGCCTCGGTTGCGGTCAGGCGGCCGGTGTTGAGCCCGTGCGCGACCTCGATGCTCGCCAGCCACTGGAGGCGCCCGTGGGTCCACGCCACCTGGTCGCTGGCCGCCTCGCGCCACTCCAGCAGGTCGAGTCCGCGCTCTGCGATGCCCTCGAACAACACGCTCGACGCCGTGTTCGTGACGACGAGGGCACCATCGGGCAGCATCGTACCGGTCCTGACGAGGGCGTCGCGGTGGCTCATGTGGGCGTCGTGGCCGGGGTACGCCTCGTGAGCCACGAGCTGCTTGAGGTCACCTCGGGTGAAGGCGATGTCGGTGTTCACCCACACGGCGCGCCCAGGGTAGTCGCAGTACGCCGAGAAGGCCGTCCCCGCGACGGCCTTCACCCCGATCGTGTCTGGCGCCAGGTGCAGGCCGGGGAGGCGGCTTTCGGTTCGGGCGCGGGCCTGCCCGATCAGCTCGGTCATGATGGTGCCGACCTCGTTCGAGGGCACGCGTTCGGCGTCGGCGTACGCGGCGTACGTGCCGTAGCCGGCCGCGGCGACGGCTGCCTCGCGTGCCGCCCGTGCTCGTTGCAGAGCGCGCGCGGACGGCGGGTGTGGGTCGATCCGCAGGGTCCCGGCGACCACCGCATCGTAGCCGAGCGACTCGCCTGCCAACCATCGGACGAGCGTCGATAGTGAGAGCGTCTGTTCGCAGAGCCAATCGCGCTCGTAGGGGTCGGGGAGGATCGCGGCTCGGTCGAGCAGGGTCCGGAGACGGGAGCGGGCGTCGTTCCAGCCGTCGATCGGATGCGGCTCGAGCGGGGACCATTGCACGGGAACGAGCCCTTCCTGATCGAGCTTGTCGGGTCCCGCCGAGCGGCTGGTGCGGAAGTGCTGGTCGATACCCAACACGGTGCGGGTGAGTTCGGTGGAGACCTCGCGTGCGTTCAGGATCAGTCGCCTCCTCACGTGGCCCGCCTCGGATCGAGCACGTCGCGCAGCCCGTCGCCGAGGAGGTTGAAGCCGAGCACGGTCACCATGATGGCGAGGCCCGGGAAGGTCGAGAGGTACGGGGTCTGGCGCAGGAACTGCAGGCCGACGTTGA
>SKSV01000229.1 GCA_007122815.1 Trueperaceae bacterium
AACTGGCTCACCACCAGCACGCCCCCCTCCACCGCCGCCAGCGCGTGCTGCATGCGGCCCTGCTCGTCGGGGAAGACGCGCAGCGCGGCTAGCTTGTCGGCCAGGCGCGCGGCGTCGTCGCTAGTGTCCTCCGGTCCCACGCCCACGTAGGCCAAGAGGCCCCTACCCACGCGTCCGACCACCTCACCGTCGACCCGGACCTCCGCCCAGGCCACTCTCTGGACCACGCAGCGCACGGTTCAGGCGACCTTCGGCTCGCGCCGCACGCTGAGCTTGGGCTCGCGCCGCACGCTAGAAGAGGCCCGTCTGCTCGGCCGTGTCGAGCACCAAGGTGGGCGGCTTGGGTCCGAGCGCCTCGAGCGCGTTCTTGAGTTGCTGAACGTCTTCCCAGGTCTGCCACTTCGGGCCGCCCCGCTCCCGGCTGGCGTTACGCAGCAAGTAGGCAGGGTGGTACATGGGGAACACCCGCACGCCGTGCCAGGAGGCCCAACGACCGCGGGTGCGGGTGATGCCCTCCTTGGTCTTCAGGAACCACTGCGTGGGCACGTTGCCGAGCGTCACGATCACCTGCGGACGCACGAGCCGCACCTGTTCCAGCAGGAGCGGCAGGCTCGCCTCGAGCTCCTCGGGTCGCGGCACGCGGTTGCCCGGCGGCCGGAACTTGAGCATGTTCGTGATGTAGACCTCGTCGCGCTGGATCGAGACGCTCGCCAGGACGCGGTCTAGGAGCTGGCCGGCGCGGCCTACGAACGGCCGGCCGCTGCGGTCCTCCTCCTCGCCGGGCGCCTCGCCCACGATCATGAGGTCCGCGTCCGGGTCGCCCTCGCCGAACACGAGGTTCTCGGAGAGCTCGGCGAGCGCGGCGGGCCTCACGCTGGCGCGCCGTTCTAGCTCGCTCAGGTCGAGCGCGCGCGACTCCGGCACTCTCGGCTCGTCAAGCCGCGGGAGCGGCGCCCCCGTCGTTCCTCGGGGCGGAGTTGACGCCACCCTCGGAAGCGAGGCTCGGACGCTGGCTGCGGACCTCGCGCCTCACCTTCGGCTCCAGGCCGATCATCAGGAAGAAGTTCTCCAGGGCGTTCTCGCGGCCCTTCAGTTCGGTGTGAGCGGGGTCTTCGCTGCCCGTCACGAAAGGCAGCTCCTGGTACTGGCGGAGCGCCTCGACGACGACCTCGTTGGGCGTCTGGCCCTGAGCTAGTTCGGACAAGGAGGCGTACACGGCTCTGCGCGCTTCGGCGTGGCGCCGGAAGGCATCGGGGTCACTCGTCTCGGACGCGCGCAGCACGTCCTGCTTGGCGATGCGCCGGTAATGCTTGAGGCCCCGGATGATCTCGTCCGAGCTCAGTACCACCTTGACGTCCATGCAGGCTCCCCTCCGGACGCCGTTACAGAGGTCGTGCGGACCTTCCGCACCCCGCGGCCTCGTCCGGATGACCCAGTCTATCGGGTGGAGGCTCCGGGCGTGTCCCGGAGCGCGTCGATGGCACCCCTCAGCGGGAGCTCTCGATGAGCGATTCGGCGTGCTGGCGCGCGATGGGACCGTCATCGCCGGCGAGCATCCGGGCGAGCTCACGGACCCGCTCCTCGCCCTCCAAGGGCGTTACCCGGGTGATGGTCCTCCCGCCCTCGATGAGCTTGTCGACGCGCAGATGGTTGTCGGCGAAGGCCGCCACCTGCGCCAGGTGCGTCACCACGAGCACCTGGCGGCCGCGCGCCAGGCGCTTGAGCAACCTGCCGACCGCGCGTCCCGTGCCGCCCCCCACGCCCGCGTCGACCTCGTCGAAGGCGAGCACCGGGCGATCGCTGCCGGCGACCGTGTGCAGCGCGAGCATCACGCGAGCGAGCTCGCCGCCCGAGGCCACCGCTGCTAGCGGTGCTGCGGGCTCACCGACGTTCGCCGCCAGGCGGAACAGCACCTCCTCGGCGCCGTGCGGGCCGAGTCTCTCGTGCGGCTCCAACGCCACGTCGAAGACGGCGTCCTCCATGGCGAGCTCGGCCAGCACCCGGCTCACGTTCGGACCGAGCTCCTCGGCCGCGGCGTGACGGGCGTCGCTCAGCTGCAGCGCGCAGGCGGCGCGCTCTTCCGTGAGGTCCCGGAGCCTGGCCAGCAGCTCCTCGAGGTCGCTGCTCTGCGCCTCGAGCTCGGCCAGCTCCCGCCCCGCGCGCTCGCGCTCGTCGAGCACGGCGCGGCTGTCGGCTCCGTACTTGCGGAAGAGGCGATCGAGGGCGGCGCGGCGCGCCTCGAGCTGGTCCAGCCGGGCCGGATCGGCGTCGAAGCCGTCCAGGAAGGACTCCACCTCCGAAGCGACCGCGTGGGCACCGTCGAGCACCGAGCGCAGTTCGCCTGCGAGGGGCTCGAGCTGCGGGGCGTGACGCGCCGCTTCGGCGAGGGCGCGGCCGGCGGCGGCGAGCGAATCGAGCGCCGAGGGTTCGTGGTCGCCCAGCTCGCGCAGCGTCGTCGCGGCGGACTCGCGCACGCGCTCGGCGTGCCGCAGGACCCCCAGCTCGGCGTCGAGCGCCTCCTCCTCTCCAGGACGCAGCGCGCTGGCGTCGATCTCGTCGAGCTGATGACGCAGCGACTCGATCCGCTTGCCGCGTTCACCCGATGCACTCTCGCTCTCCCGCACGCGTCCGTCCAAAGCGAGCATCTCGTTGTGTAGGCGGTGGTACTCCCGGAGCGCCGTGGCCCCGTGATCGGAGAGCAAGCGATCGAGCAGGGCGCGCTGCTCGCGGCCCTCAAGCAAGGTGCGGAAAGCGTGCTGGCCGAAGATCCCGACCACCGTGTCGAGCGCGCTCTGGAGCTCGTTCACGGTGACGACCTCACCGTCCAAACGCGCCAGGTTGCGGTCGGCCCGAGCCACGCGGCGCGATGCGCTGCCGACGGGTGCGCCGTCGCCGAAGGTGAGCTGTACGAGGGCGTGATCCGCGCCCGCGCGGACCACGCCCGATTCCGCCCGGCCCCCCACCGCGAGCGCGAGGGCGTCGATCACCA
>SKSV01000070.1 GCA_007122815.1 Trueperaceae bacterium
AGGTGAGCGTCGCGCGCCGCTCGCTAGGCGAAGCCCGCGTAGACGCCTTGCTACGTGAGGCGCAGTCCTTGCGCGTCGAGGCTGCGGTCGCCCTGGTGCTCGGTTAGCGGGACCGGCAGTATGCTGCTGGATCGGCCGCCGGGTCTCGCCCTTCCAGGCAGTTGGGTGCGTTCAGCGCGGCCGGCCGACGGGCAGGAGGTAGAGCGCTCTCTGCCCCCCGTCGAGTTCCAGCACGCTCGCTACGGCTTCCTCGTCGAAGGCGCCGACCGCGACGGTCCCCAGTCCAAGGGCCTGTGCCTGCAAGTAGACGTTCTGCGCCACGTGCCCGGCCTCCATGTGGACGTAGCGCTCCGCGCGCTCGCCGTACCGGCCTTCCGTGCGCGCCACCACGCCCGACACGACTATCACCAGCGGCGCGTCTCGAACCCACGCCTGCAGCAGCGCGGCCTGGTGAAGCTCGAGCCTCATGTCACCTTCGAGCCTTAGCCGCAGCGCGTGGTCGCGCGGGTCGTACCGGTACACGCCGTCCTGGAGCCCGTCCGCACCGTTGATGATGAGGTCGACCTCGATCGGGAAGGTGGCTCCAGCCGAAGGTGCGGTGCGGAACCCGCTGCCGGCGTCGCTGACGCCCTGCGCTGCCCAGGCTAGCTGGGCGATCGTCCGGAGCGAGAGTGGTTCGTCCGTGTACTCGCGCACCGACCTACGCTCGGCCAGCACTTCCTCCAACGTGACCTCACCGACGATGGTGGGTTCGGGCAAGGCGACGGTCGCTTCTTGTGGTCGTCCGGTGGCGCCCGCGGCGCCGAGGGAGATCGTCATCCAGATCACTCCTAGCAGCAGCTTCCTCATGGTCGGCCTCCAAGACACCCTCGAACGGGTGTGTCGGGGCGAAGGTTCACCACGATCATAGACCGGCCCGGCCGCCCAGCCGGTTGCGTTGACGGGCTCGATCCTCTCGCGGGGGCTCTCGCCCGCTAAGGCTGACGTACGAGGTGCGCTAGTCTAGGCGCCTTGGTTTGGAGGGCTGCATGCACGAAGACCTACACGGACGCCTAGCTGAGGTGCCGACGCCCGAGGGCGCGGCCGCCATCGAGACGCTCGACCCTGACGACTGGGCGGCCTTCCGGTCGCTCGCTCACCAGGTAGTCGACGACACCTTGGACGACATGGAACGCCTCCGCGCGAGGCCCGTCTGGAGACCTACGCCTCCAGACCTACAGGCAGCGTTCACTACCGCTGCCCCGCGCGAGGGCCAGGGGGTGGAGCAGGTCTACCGCGAGTTCAGGGAGGCGGTGGCACCGTACCGGATGGGCAACGACCACCCGCGCTTCTGGGGCTGGTACATGGGGAACGGTTCGCCGGTGGGGGCGCTCGCAGCCTTCCTGGCGGCGGCGATGAACAGCAACCTTGGCGGTGGGAACCACGTCGCCAACCAGGTCGAGCAGCAGGTGGTGCGCTGGTGTGCCGAGGTCGTCGGTCTGCCGGAGGGATCGAGCGGGCTCTTGACGAGCGGCGCGTCGATGGCCAACCTCATCGGGTTGGCGGTGGCGCGGCAGGTCCACGCTCCGGTCGACGTGCGCAGCGCCGGTTTGCGTGCGCAGCCCGCCGAGATGGTGGTGTACGCGTCTCGGGAGACGCACTCGTGCAACCAGCGGGCGGTCGAGCTCTTCGGTTTGGGCAACCGCAGCTACCGGAAGATCGAGGTAGGCGCGGACTACCGCCTGGAGCTGCCCGCCCTCGAGCGCGCCATCGCGGAGGACCGCAGCGCCGGCCGGACCCCCTACTGCGTGATAGGGAACGCGGGAACCATCAACACGGGTGCGGTCGACGACCTCGCCGCCATCGCGGACGTCTGCTCGCGTGAGGGGTTGTGGTTCCACGTCGACGGCGCCATCGGGGCGATGGCTGGGCTCGCACCGAGGTTGAGGCCGCTGCTGAGAGGCATCGAACGCGCCGATTCGGTAGCACTAGACCTGCACAAGTGGATGCACGTGCCTTTCGAGGCCGGTGTGGCGCTAGTGCGGCCGGCAACCGACCACCGGCTCACCTTCACGCTCACGCCGGACTACCTCGAGCACACGGTTCGCGGTCTGGCGGGCGGCGACGTCTGGTTCAGTGACCTTGGGCCGCAGCTGTCGCGCGAGTTCAAAGCGCTCAAGGCGTGGATGGCGTTCAAGACCCACGGGTTCGACCTGTACGGCCGGCTTATGCAGCGCAACGTAGATCAGGCCGAGTACCTCGCGGAACGTGTCGAGCGCGAGCCGGAGCTCGAGCTCATGGCTCCGGTCGGCCTCAACATCGTCTGCTTCCGAGCCGTTCCCGCAGCGCTGGATGAGCGCTCCCGCGACCGCCTCAACCGGGAACTGCTGGTGCTGTTGCAGGAGAGCGGTGTGGCGGTCCCGTCCTACACGACGTTGAACGGACGGTACTGCCTGAGGGTGGCCATCTCCAACCACCGAACGCGCACCGAAGACCTCGACCTCCTCCTCGACACGGTTCTCGAGCTGATGCCCCACGCAGCCTCCGCCGTGGCGGCGTAGCTCTTCAATCACCAGGGCGCTGCGCCGCCAACCACTCCTCTAGCTGCAGGCCGTGGCGCATGGGGTGCGCCACTGCGTGCTCGAGCATGGCACCGATCGAGTACTCGCGACCCCACTTCGAGGTGTAGGTGCGGTCCCCGAACCGCTCCGGCTCGACCCCCTGGAGGGGCCATCGCCAGGAACCGAGCAGGTGCTCGAGGTAGGCTTCCGCGCGCCTCTCCAGCTCGTCGTCCTCGGGCACCTCATCGATCGCGGGGTCGGGTAGGCCGAGGCACTGCGTGATCCAGAGCATGTAGCCTCGCGCTGCCGCGAGCACGTGTCCGAGGATCGTATGCAGCGATCGGTAGTGCCGCTCGTTCGGCTCGGGCACCATTACCCCGGCCGCGATGGCCTCACGCCACGTCGTCACGAAGCGGCGTAGCTCGCGCTCGTGTAGGATCACCAGCGCG
>SKSV01000099.1 GCA_007122815.1 Trueperaceae bacterium
CTGGGCACGCCGGCGCCGTGGAGACTACCTCATGCTCATGGCGCGAAGCGAGGACTCGCGCTGGTCGGCTCCTGGCCCATGGCAGCTGCGCACCACGCTGTACTGGTACCCACTCGGAGCATCCCGTCACTGGTGCCGCCTGCCACTTCGATGCCGGAAAGTGCGCGTACCAAGCGGCGCAGCGGCTCTGCAGGCCACGCGAGAGCAACTCGGAAGAGGTGCGCCCAACCGAGCCCATCCGCTCGAACTCGAGGTGGAGGCCCGGGACGGCGCCAACCGGCTGGCCTGGAGGGGCAACAGTGAGGCCTCCCTCCGGCGTGAAGCGCGCTCGGCAGCCGGTTGGCAGGGTGAACCCACGGCCGGCGGGCCATCCACGGTTCCGGCAGCGGCTATCGAGCCGAGCACCGCACGTGGCCTGACCGCAGCCCAGCAGCGCGTGGTCGCACACGGCGGAGGTCCTGCCGTGGTGCTCGCGGTGGCGGGCGCTGGCAAGACGACCACGATGGTCGAGCGCGTGCGGGAGCTGGTCGCGAGAGGCGCCTCTCCCGAGAGCATCCTGGTCACCAGCTTCAGCCGCGCGGCCGTAGCGGACGTGCGCGCGAAGCTCGAGCGCGCCGCCCCACCAGACCTCAGCGCGGTCGAGGTCAGGACCTTCCACTCGCTCGCACACTCACTGCTGCGCGAGGCGTCCACAGGGGCGGGTGCTACCGCGCCTCCGGGCCCGCCGCCCGAACAGGTGAGCGCGCGCCTCCTCGAACTCGTCATCGGCGCCTGGCGCCGCGAGGGGCATGCGCTCGCGGCAGACCTCACCAGCCTCGACCACGAGGCCTTCCTGGCCTACCGGGCGCGCTGCCTCGCCGAGCTCTGCGTGCCCGACCCCGACGGTAGGGGTCTGCCTCCCGCGGCGCGGCGCCTGGTGAGGCACGCCCCTCCAGACCCAGAAGCGCCGTTGCACGCGCCCCTGCTAGCCGCGCACGAGCGCCTGCGCCGTGAGCGCGGCTGGCGCGATTACGACGACCTAGTGGTCGACGCCTGGGCTGCGCTCATGAGCGACCCCCAGCTGCGCGAGCGAACCTGCCGGCGCTTCAGACACCGGATAGTCGACGAGTTCCAGGACGTCAACCTTGCCCAGGTCGCGCTGCTCGAGGCGCTGCTGGACGAGAGCCGCGAGGTGATGATGATCGGGGACGACGACCAGAGCATCTACGGCTTCCGCGGCAGCGACCCGACGCTCCTGCACGCGGTGGCCGAGCGGCTGCGTGCCCGGCGCTACGTGCTAGACCTCAACTTCCGGGGGCGTCCCGAGACCCTGGCGGCCGCCGCGAGCCTCATGGAGGCGCAGAGCGGTCGGCTGCCGAAGCGGCTGCGTTCGGCCAGAGCGCCTGGAGGGACCACGACTCTCGACGAGGAGGTTGGCAGCGAAGCTGAGGCCGCCAGGGCCGTCGCGAGGTTGCTGGAAGCCCACTCCGCGGGTTACGGCTGGCAGCGACAAGCGATCCTCGTGCGCACCTTCTCCCAGACGAGCGTGCTCGAGCTAGCGCTCCTCAGGGAGGACATACCGTACGCCCTGCTCGGTGCGCCCGATCTCCTGCACCACCCGGTATGCCGCGCCGCCTTGGCCGGTCTGCACCTGGTGGCGGTGGCAGAGGCGCCCGTAGCCGTACGTGCGTTGGCCTGGCGCCGCTGGCTCGCCGCGTTGGGGGTGAACGGAGCGCGCGCAGCCGAACGCGGCGCGCGCTTGGCACGCTGCGCGAACGGGGGCGCAGCAGCGTTGACTGTGGAGGGAGGCCGGGACTCCGGAGCGCGAGAGAGGTCCGTGCTAGCCGCAACCGAGCGCCTGGCGGCGGCTGCCGAGGCAGGCCTCGTGCCTGCCCTGAGGGCCGCCGCCAACGAGCTGCTGCCCTGGCCCAAGCACGGTCGCACAGCGGCCACCCTGCGGGCTTTCACGAGTGCTGCCGAAGAAGGGTTGCTCGGCGCGCGAAGCGCGAGCGTGGAGGCCTTCCTCGAGAGCCTGGTGGCGGCGCGCCGATCGCGCTCACGCCCAGAGGAGCGTGTCTGCCTCACGAGCGCCCACCGCAGCAAGGGCCTGGAGTGGGACGTGGTGGTGGTGCCGGGCCAAGCGCTCGGCATCTTCCCAGTTCGCGAGGACCACGAGGAGCGCCGCCTGGCGTACGTGGCGTGGACGAGGGCACGCGAGCGGCTGCACTTGCTGCGCGACACCGAGCGACCGCCCTCGCCCTACCTGGTGGACGCCGAGCTCGCCGAGCTCATCGAGTTGCAGCGCGACCTAGCGTGGTGCCGGGCGGGGATAGGCACGGATAGCGTCGCCGCGCGCTGGGCGCGACAGGACGCCCGGCGACGCTTCGGTGACGAAGCCAGAGGGACGCGCGACCCTCGCCGCCCATCGGCGTGAGACCTACCCTCTGGTCAACCGGGAGGGAGGCTGGCTCCGCGTGGCCAACTTCGCGATCGCGTATGCAACGAGCGAAGGCCACACGAGGGCAGTGGTCGATCACGTCGCTGACACACTGCGGCAGCAGGGCCACCTGGTCTCCGTCCACGACGTCGGCGCCACAGCTGCCGCAGTGGCCGCGGTGGCCGCGTCCGAAGCCGTGATAGTGGCGGGCTCGATCCATGGCGGTCGCATGCAACCGAGGCTCGTGCGCTTCGTCTCTGCACACGGGGTAGCCCTCTCGGAGAAGCCGAGCGCGCTGGTGATGGTTTCACTCAGCGCCGCCTCCCGCGAGGCGCGCGTGCGCGAGCGATTAGGCGCGTACGTCACGACCTTCCTGACCAGCACGCCCTGGCGTCCCGACGTGGTCGAGTTCGTGGCTGGGTCGCTGCGACCCAGCAGCCTGGGGCCGATCAGGCGCACGCTGGCGACGCGCATGGCGCGCCACGCCGGCATCTCCCCAGATGGCGACCTCGAGTGCACGGACTGGGTCGCGCTCAAACGCTTCGCGTCGGCGCTGGCGCGCTGGTTCCCGCGCGTCGGGGTCCCCACACGAGCGCCCGGCCGCAGTCGCCGGAGACTGCACGATCCACCCTGATCCGCCGAGCCCGTCGCTTGGCAACAGCCGCCAACTCCCGCGCTCCGCGATAGACTCTCGCGGTAGCGCCGTGGTGCGCACGGGAGGGGAGCTAGTGCGACCCATCGAACCCAAGGAGGTCCAGGCAGAACTCGACGCCCGCCTGCGGCGCGACGTCTACCTGCACCTGGAGACGACCACCGGGTCGTACACCGCCCTAGGACCCGAGAAGACGCAGCCCGTGATCGCCTACGTCCGCAACGCCTTGGTGCGCTACGAACGCGGGCGCATCACGGGGGAGGGCCCGTACCGGGTCGGCCTCAAGCTCTCCGGCGGCTGGGTGTACGCCCAAGGACTCACCGACTTCGAGGTAACGGAACGGGCTGAGCTCCTCCTCGCCGGACACGATCACGAGGGCAACCTCCGCGTCGCGCTTCAGCTGTCCGTGCGCCCCTTCAGGGAGTGACACCGTGAGTGAGGTGCCCCGTTGAGCGACACACATACCGCAACAGCACCACCGAGCTTCGACGAGCTCGTCGCCGGCATGCAGAGACTCGACCCGGCCCTCGAGCAGCACCTGATGGTGGTGATGCCTCACCCCGATGACGAGTCGTTCTCGTCAGGCGGCACGATGGCGCTCGCGAGCGACGCAGGCGTGCCCGTCACCTACCTGTGCGGCACCTACGGCGACATGGGCCGCCGCATGGGGAGCCCGTTCTTCGCGAACCGCGAGTCGATGCGTGACGTGCGCGAACGCGAGCTCGCTGAGGCGTGCCGAGTACTGGGCGCACGCTACGAGCTCCTGGGCATGCGCGACCGCACCGTCGAGTTCGAGGACCCACACGCCGTGGCGGCGCGTGTGCGCGAGGCGATCGAGCGGCTGCGACCGAGCACCGTCATCACCTTCTACCCCGGCCACGCGGTGCATCCAGACCACGACGCCATGGGCCTGGCCACCAAGCTGGCCGTGGACGGCCTAGAGGGCCAACACCCTCAGCTGCTAGGGGTGGCGGTCGGTGATCGCGAGCAGCTGCGCAAGCTGTTGGGGCCGCCGCACGTGGCGGTCGACATCCGCCGGATGCGCCAGCGGAAGCTCGACGCGCTCATGGCGCACCGGAGCCAGACCGAGATGATGTTCCAGCGTTGGCAGAAGGCGGGTGAGGACGACGAGCAGACGCGCTACTTCCGCGAAGTGCTCATGGTGGTGGAGCGCTTCTACCGACTCAACGGGGTGAGCGTTCCCGCGGACGGCTGAGGTAGCGCTCACGACCGCTCGCTCGCCACTCCGGCGCGCTAGAGCGGCTCCAGGTCGTCGAGCGTGAAGGGCATGAGCTCGCCCACTGTCGGGTGCGGCAGCACCGTGGTGCGGAACTCGCGCCAGGTCATGCCGGCGTTCATGGCCGTGGCGAAGACTCCTACGACCTCGTCACCGCCGACCCCCAGGACGGTCGCGCCCAGGAAGAGCTCGCTGTCCGCGTCGACCAGGATCTTGACGAGCCCGGCCGTCTCACCCTTCTCGCGTGCCCGCGCGATCTTCCGCATCGGCCTCGTGGCCTTCAGCACCCGCTTGCCACTGTGCAGCGCCTCACGCTCGCTCAGGCCGACGCGCCCCAGCGGCGGGTCGATGAACAACGCGTAGACCACGTTCCGCTGCCAGAGCCGGCGAGGCCCACCGTGCATCACGTCCAGCACGATCTCGGCGTCGTTGACCGAGGTGTGGGTGAAGGCGCCGTGCCCGTTGACGTCACCCAGCGCGAACACTCCGTCCGCGCTGGTGCGCAGCTCGTCGTCGACTCGAACGTAGCCGCGCTCGTCGGTCTCGACGCCCCCTCGCTCGAGATCGAGTCGGTCACCGTTGGGCACCCGCCCGGTGGCGACGAGCAGGTGCGAGCCGCGCAACGACTTCTCGCCCGAGCCGTTGCTCACCACGAGCTCCACCCCCCCGTCGTCAGCCCGCGCCACCCGCTTCGCCCGCGCTCCCATCTCGAAGCTCACGCCCTCGTGGGCGAGCGCCTCCTGCCCGGCGGCGGCCACGTCGGCGTCCTCGAGGGGCATGATCTGATCGCGGGAGGCGATCACGGTGACGCGCGAGCCGAAGCGCGCGAAGGCCTGCGCGAACTCGAGCCCCACGTAGCCGGCCCCGACCACCAACAGGTGCTCGGGTAACACCTCGAGCTCGAGGAGTCGAGCGTTGTCCAGCCACTCGACGTCGTCCAGTCCCGCAACGTCAGGCACTCGTGGCCGTGCGCCCACGTTCAGGTAGACGCGCTCACCACGCAGCACACGCTCACCCACCCGCAGCGTGCGCGGCGCCACGAAGCGCGCCCAGCCGCGGACCAGCGTCACGTGCTCCGACGACTCCAACCACTCCGTGAGCCCGTCCCGGCCCGAGTGACGCATGGCGTTCATCCGCTCCATCACCGCCGGGAAGTCGACCTCGACGCTCCCGGTGCGGATCCCGTAGTCCCGAGCTCGGCGCGCCATGTGCGCGACCCTGGCGCTGGCCACGAGCGTCTTCGTCGGCGTGCAGCCAGTGTTCACGCAGGTCCCGCCGACTTCGGCGCCCTCGACGACAGCTACGCTCTCACCCTCCGGCAACCCACCCAGCAGGGTTCCCAGGGCCTGACCGGAGCCCACGATCACGTGGTCGAACGCTTCGGCGGTGCTCGCATCTGGTCCGTGCACTGCCTCGTACGTTGTCTCGGGTGTACTCATGAACTCGACCCTAGCCATCAGCCGCTCCCTCTTCCGCCTTCCACGAGACCGAGGCCGCACCAACGGGCGTGAGTCGGTGCCACGAGGATGCTCGCTGCGCACCTCGGTACCGGGCGAGTGGCGAACCTCGTCACGCCCACCCGAGCACCTCTCGTATCGTCGTGGACGTGGATGGTCCTCGCGACGCGCGGCCGGAACCGGGTTCCGCAGCGCAAACAGGAACCAAGACCAGCGGTGCTCGCCTGCCCCGTGCCCTGCTCGTGCACGACCGGCCCGAGCAGGCGGCAGCTACCCTGACGGCGTTGGAGCGTGCGGGGACGCCCTTGCGAGCGCTCCGCGTCGACACCCTTCCGGCGCTCGATGCCGCCCTCCGGGGAAGGGACTGGGACCTCGTCATGCTCCTGCGTCCCCTCGAGCGGGTCAGTGACGATGCCGTCCTGGAGCGCCTGCTCCAAGCGGGTAGCGCCACCCCCGTACTCGTGCTGGCCGACGGTCTGGACGACGCCGCCGTCCTGCAACTCTCGGCTCACGGCGTGCAGGAGGTGGCGGAAGCCCGCGACGACGCTGGAATCGGCGCGGCGGTCGATCGCCTGGTCGGCGGGACGCGGTCCGAAGAGGAGCACCTGGCCGACCCGGGGTTGGCGCTGGCGATCCGAGTCCAACACAGCTTGCTAGGCGCCCTGGACCTCGAACCGGCATTGGAGAGGACGTTGGAGCTCGTGTGCGGCGCCCTGCGGCAGCCGTACGCCGAAACCTGGCTGCGCAGGCCCGACGGTGACGGCTTCCTGTTGGGGCCCGGGTTCGAAGCCGAGCCCAGGCTGGCGGCGCTGCGCAGCGCGGCGCGAGGCTCGAACACCACAGCGGTGGGCGTCATCCGCGAAGCGGTGACGTCACGCCGGGCGCGCGTGGTCAAGGACCTGAGGCGGGATGGCGGCCACCGCTTCGGCCGTGCCCGCGCCGCTCTCGATCTCGGACTCGACGGAGTGACGGTGGTGCCCGTCGTGATCGCGGACCAGGTCGAGGCGGTGATGCTGAGCCTCGGAAGGGACGGAGAAGGCCTGGACCCGCGAGTGCGTGGTGTGCTCGAACTAGCCGCCGGGCACCTCGCCACAGCCCTGGGACTGGGACGGGACGGCAAGCGGCTGGCGCAAGAGCGTCGCCTGCTCGATGAGCTTCTCGACCTGCTCGCCGAAGGTGTGGTGGCCTGCGACTCGGACGGCCAGGTGACGCTGTTCAACAGGTCCATGGAGAGCTTCCACGGCAAGGGTCCCGTCCAAGGGGTGGGGCTCGAGGGGTGGGCAAGTCGTTACGACCTCTACCTCGCCGACGGCGTCACCGCCATGCGCGACGCCGAGGTGCCGATCCTGCGTGCGCTGCAGGGGGAGTACCTGGAGGAGGAGCGCTTCGTGATAGCCGCTCCGGGCGTGCGGCGCCGAGCCGCGCGCGCCTCGGCGCGACCGCTCCGAGACGAGCGCGGCGCCGTAAGCGCGGCCCTGATGGTGGTCCGTGACGAGAGCCAGGAGGCCGCCGCCAGTGCCGAGGTCGCCGGCGCGGGCGAGCGCGCGGTGCGCGCCTTCACACTGTTGCTGGACCACCTGGCCGACCTCGCACTGCGGGTCGGTGAGGCGCAGAGCCTGGAGCGCGCTTGGCCCGCCTTCGCGGACTTCGCCGAACGCACCCTCGGTGCCGACGAGCTGCGCGTGGTGCGCAACCTCGACGCTGCAGCCGGCGTGGCCGGACGTCCCATCTACGCAGCCTCCACACCGCTGTCGGGTGGCGCGGAGTCGCTGGTTCGGGCGGCGCAGGTCAGCCGGCTGGCACTCGAGGCGATAGCTACCAGGCGACTCGCGTTGGACCGCGACAGCGAGCACGAGGCGCTCGTGGGTGAGCGCCCCATGCGCTCCGCGGCGGCTGTCCCGCTGACGCTGGGAACGCGCGTGCTTGGCGCGCTGGAGGTGCGCGCCAAGCGTCCGTTCGCCTTCGACGAGGGCGCCGCGGTAGCGCTCACCATGGCCGCGAACCTGGCGGCCATCGCGCTGGACCACGCCGACCTGGTGGACGAGGAGCGTCGCTCGCGAGAGGTCGCCGAAGCGTCGGCCCGGCACTTCCAGCGCATCTTCGCCGCCAACCCCGCGGCGGTGGCGATCGTCTCCCCCGACGACCACAGCGTTCTCGACGCGAACCCCGCCATGGAGGTTCTGACCGGCCTCGGCCGGGAAGAGCTGCTCGGCCGCAGCACGCTCGAGCTAGGGCTCTGGGGCAGCGAGGAAGAACCCGGGATCGACCCGGGCAGCGGCGAAGCGCGGCTACACGAGCGGGAGGTGGTGCTCCGCCGCCGAGACGGCGTGAGACGGACGTGCCTCGTGTCGGCAGAAGCCACAGAGCTCGTGGTGCACGGCGCGGGCACGCAGCGCGCGCTGCTCGTGCTGGCCGTGGACGTGACGGACCGGCTCGAGCAGCAGCGGCAGCTGCGCGACCTGGCACGCTTCCGCGAGAGCTTGATGGAGTTCGTCGGAGAGACCCTCTCGCACGGCTTCGATGGCCCCTTCTACCAGCGCTTGCTGGAAGCGGCGGTCCGCGCCACGCCCGGAGCGGAGGCCGGATCGCTGCTCCTGCGCGACCCGAACGGAGACAGCTACCGCTTCGTGGCTGCCGTCGGGTACGACCTCGAGGGCCTCCACGAGGTCGAGTTCCTCGACTTCGAGGTAAGCGAGAACACCCCTACCGGCGCGCGCCCAGCGGTCCTGCAAGGATTCAGCCGCGAGCGCGACACGCCCGAGCGGCTCGACGCGCTGATCCAAGCCGGGCGCCTGGGCGAGATCCAAGCGTCGCTGGTCGTGCCTATCGAGCTCGAGGGGCGCCGCATGGCGGTACTCTGCCTCGACAACCTGCGCCAGAGGGACGCCTTCGACGACGAGGCGGTAGGGCTCGCCGAGGCGTTCGCGAGCCAGGTGGCGACGCTGATCAGACGTCGCACGCTGGAGCACGAGCTCGAGCACATGGCCTACCACGATGGCCTAACCGGGTTGCCGAACCGCACCCTCTTCCGCGACCGGCTGCAGCAGGCCGTGGCGCGCGCCATGCGAACGAAGCAGCGCGGTGCGGCGCTGTTCGTCGACCTCGACAACCTGAAGGTGACCAACGACGCGCTCGGCCACACCGTCGGCGACGAGCTGCTGCGCGCGGTCGGCGAGCGCCTGCTGGCGTCCGTCCGAGCCGAGGACACGGTCGCGCGCATCGGCGGCGACGAGTTCACGCTGGTCTTGCCGGAACTCGAGGACGGCGCCGCTGCGGCTGTCGTGGCCGACAAGATACTGAATGCGCTGCGCAGGCCGTTCAGGCTCCAAGGCCACGAGGTGCACGTCTCCGCGAGCATCGGTGTCACGCTCTTCCCGGACGACGGCAACGACGCCGACACGCTGATCCGACACGGGGACACGGCCATGTACCAGGCCAAGGCCCAGGGCAAGGACCGCTACCGCTTCTTCACGCGTGAGATGAACCGCCAGCTGCTCGAACGCGCCTCCCTCGAGGCGCAACTGCGCTTGGCACTGAGGCGCGAGGAGTTCCGACTCCACTTCCAACCACGCGTCGCGCTCGACGACGGCCGCATCACCAGCGTCGAGGCGCTGGCCCGCTGGCATCACCCGGGGCGCGGTGACGTGCCGCCAGGCACCTTCATACCCGTGGCGGAGGACGCTGGGCTGATCGGCGCCGTAGGCGCCCACCTCTTGCGCCTGGCGTGCGTACAGGGGCGTGCCTGGAGCGACGCAGGCCTGCCTACGGTGGTCGCGTTCAACCTCTCCGCAAGGCAGCTCCAGGAGCGGGACGTGGTCGGCACGATACGCTCGGTGCTGAGCGACACCGGCCTGGATCCGCACCTGTTGGAGCTCGAGCTCACCGAGAGCGCGGTGATGCACAACGTCGAGGAGAACGTGGTGAAGCTGAGCGAACTGCGCTCGCTCGGGGTTCAAGTCTCCATCGACGACTTCGGTACCGCCTACTCTTCGCTCAACTACCTGAAGCGGCTGCCGGCCACGGCGCTCAAGATCGACCAGACCTTCGTGCGTGACGTGGCGGCGGAAGGCGAGGCAGGGCGCCACGACTCGGCGATCGTAAGGGCCGTGATCGCCCTCGCCGAGGCGCTGGAACTCGTCGCCATCGCCGAAGGCGTCGAGACGGTGGCACAACTGCGCCGCTTGCGCACACTGGGGTGCGACCAGGGGCAGGGGTTCCTGTTCGCGGAGCCGGACGACGCCGAGAAGATCACCGAGCTGTTGCGCGAAGGGCGCATAGCGCTTCCCTGAGCGACCCCAAGGGACCGCTGCCAGACCATAGACTCTGTCATGGCCAAGGCATGCATCGCGCTCGTGCAGACGGATCCCGGCAGCGACAAGCCCGCCAACCTGGAGCGAACCTTCGAGCTGATCGCGGAGGCCGCGCAGGGCGGCGCGGACTGGGTCGCCCTGCCTGAGACGTTCCACCTGCGCGCCCCTAACGCCGAGAAGCTCGCTCAGGCGGAGCCCGTGCCGGGTCCGCTCAGCGAAGCGCTCGCCGAGTCTGCGGCCCTGCACGGGATCTGGCTGTTCGCGGGCAGCTTCAACGAGCGCAGTCCAGAACCCGAGAAGACCTGGAACACGAGCCTCGTGTTCGACCCGAACGGCAAGCAGGTGGCCGCCTACCGCAAGATCCACATGTTCGACGTCACCATCGACGACAAGGTCAGGGTGCAGGAGTCGGCACGCAACCTCGCGGGTGAGCACGTCGTGACGTGCGAGACGCCGCTCGGGAGAGCGGGGCTGAGCATCTGCTACGACCTGCGTTTCCCGGAGCTCTACCGCGCCATGGCTCTGCGTGGGGCCGTGATCTCGTTCGTACCCTCGAACTTCACGGTCCCTACCGGCCGCGATCACTGGGAGCCGCTGCTGCGAGCCCGTGCGATCGAGAACGGCCAGTACGTCGTCGCCGCCGCGACGATAGGTGGCGGCGACGAGCGCGGCTTCGTGGCCTACGGGCGCTCGCTGGTGGTGGACCCCTGGGGCACCGTCGTCGCTTGCGCCCCCGACGAGGTGGGCGTGACCTACGCTTCACTGGATACCGACCGCGTGCTCGAGGTGCGCAGCCGTATCCCGAGCCTCGAGCACATCCGTCCGGACGTCTACGCCAGCGAGTGAGGGTTGCCGCGGTACGGGCGATGCGTTACCGCCCCGGCCGTGCCGCTGCGTGACCGTACCGGCGGTGCCACTCCGTGAGCGCGCCGGCGGTGCATGATGGGCTGATGGACCTGGGACTCACACACAGCCGCGCTCTAGTGTGCGCCGCCTCGAGCGGCCTCGGCTTCGCCACCGCGCACGCGCTCGCTAAGGAGGGCGCACGTGTCGCGCTCTGCTCGCGCGACGCCGAGCGCGCCAGGGCAGCCGCCGAGCGCATAGCGGCGGACACCGGCGCTGAGACCTAC
>SKSV01000143.1 GCA_007122815.1 Trueperaceae bacterium
AGCGCAGCGAGCAGGTCACGACGGCGCGGTGAGGCGCTGGCGAGAACGACCTCGGGGCGAAGCATCGGCGCCAGTGTACCCGTGGTGGTGACCGGGCGCTCGCGGGCCCTAGGGTTAGACTCCGCCTGGAACACCCGGGGGGCGCGAGGCTGCATGGGAGAACTCATGAACGACAGCGAACGCTTCAAGTGGGAGGCCGGTGAGGCCGCTGCACGCCTGGTGCGCAGCGGAGACCTGGTCGGGTTGGGTAGCGGCAGCACCGTCCGCTACTTCCTGGAGGCGCTGGGGCGCGAGCTGGCGGCGGGCAAGCTCGTGGACGTGAGCGGCGTGCCGACCTCGAAACGCACCGAGGATCTCGCGCGGGCGCTGGGCATCCCTCTCGTGGAACTGCCTGCGGAGGGGGTCGACCTGGCTGTGGACGGCGCCGACGAGATCTCGCCGGCCCTGGATGCCATCAAGGGCCTAGGGGGCGCGCTGGCGCGTGAGAAGATCGTCGCCGCCGCAGCCCACCGCTTCGTCCTGGTCGCGGACGGATCGAAGCGGGTGGAGCGCCTGGGCGAGCGCGCGCCGGTGCCGGTCGAGGTGCTGAGCTTCGGTTGGAAGAGGACCGCGGCGCTCTTGCAATCGCTCGGTTGTGAGCCCGTCTTGCGCGGCGGTGTGATCGAGCCGTTCGCGACCGACAACGGCAACCTCGTGCTGGATTGTGTGCTGGAAGCCGGCTTCGACGCGCCAGCCTTCGCGGCCGCTGCCGATGGGTTGCCGGGCGTGCTCGGGCACGGCCTCTTCCTGGGCATGGCTCACGAGGCTCTGGTGGCCGGTTCAGGCGGCGTGATCTCGTTACGGAGCCCGCAGAGCCCGTGATCATCGCGGTCGGCTTCGACATGGTCGAGCTCGAGCGTGTAGCCAGGGTCTGGCGGAGGCATCCCGAGCGTTTCCTGGGGCGCCACTTCACCGAGGAGGAGATCGCCTTCTGCCGGGCCAGACGCGACCCGCTGCCGTCCCTGGCGGCGCGCTTCGCTGCCAAGGAGGCGTTTCAGAAGTGTTGGCACGAACCTCACGGCTGGCGCGACGTCTGGGTGACGAGGGAGGGGGCGAAGCCCGTGTTGGGCTTCGCCCCCCTCTTGCGCAGCACGCTGTCCGCTAAGGACCTCGTGGCGCACGTCTCGTTGACGCACAGCCGCGCTCACGCCGGGGCGCTGGTCGTGCTGGAGAGACCGTAGAGCAGCTCCAGCGTTCAGAGACCTTCCGCGACGGCCTCGAGTTCTTCGGGGTCCAGCACGGTGATGCTCCGGTAGCCTGACTCGATCAGCCCCTCGGAGCGCAGCTCGGTGACTATCTTCGAGACGCTCTCGCGCGTCGAGGCGGTTCCTTCGGCGATCAGCTCGTGGGTCGCAGCGATGATCGGACGGTTGAGCGAGTCGCGGCGGGAGAGAGGTGTACCCGAGAGCTTCAGGAGGTAGCGGGCCACGCGCTGGCGCAGGTCGCCAGTCTGCAAGTGGTAGCCGTAGTCCATCTGACGCTGCATCTGCTGCGAGAGAGAACGCGTGATCGTCATCAGGTCGGCATGATCGATCAGGGCCGGGTCGATCGCGTCGATCTCGGCCGTGGTGAGGGCTTCGGCGATCTCCTCGCGAGTGCCGTCCATGAACGCCTCCTCGCCGAAGAAGTCGCCGGGGAGCACGTGCCTGACGGTGAGGATGCGACCCTCGGGGGTCATGCGCGCGATGCGCACTAGTCCGTCGCGAACGCGGAACACCGACTGCGCGGGGTCTCCACCGTGGTAGAGCGTCTGGCGCCTCTGGAAGGTGCGCGTCTGGTGCGGCGCGGCGAACATGTGCTGGTCGGCGCCGCCGTCGCCTTGCAGCGTGTGCGCGAACACCGCGGGGTTGGTGGTAGTGCGATGGCTCTTGAAGCTGCTTACGGTCATGCGCTTGCCTCCAGGGTCTCCACGGTCATCCGGCTTCCGCGGGCTGATGCTTGAGTGGGACTGCAACTCGAGGTGCTAGCGGGCGTGCCGAACGCCTTCAGGCGCGCGCTCGGTGTCGGGTCGTCTCGCGGACGAGCTCGTGGAAGCGCGAAACGGCAGCGCGCGCGTCGGCCGCCAGGTAATGACCACCGACCAACTCGGCGCGGTGGGGGTCGACGTTGAAGCCGCTGCCACCGAGCACGAGCAGTGGCGCTACTCCCCGGAGGTGTTCGCGCTTGCTGATGAGAGCTTGGACGGAGTCGATCGACGAGGCCGAGATCATGATCGCCAGCGGCGCGACGGTGCGCGCCATCTCGGCGAGGTCCTCGACCGGAGTGTTGGCTCCCACGTAGTAGACCTGGAAACCGGAGCGGCGGAGCAGCAGGGCTAGTACCAACGCACCGAGCTCGTGCTGATCGAACGGCGCACAGGCGACGATCACCGCGTGGCCCGAGGGGTTGCTCCCGCTGAGGCTCAAGAGTTGGCGAAGCCGACCCTGCACGTAGGAGCTCGCGAAGTGCTCGGTCGTGGTGTTGATGGTGCCGTCGTGCCAGCGCTCGCCGAGCTCGATCATGACCGGCTGGAAGAGCTCGAGCACGACGTCCTCGACCGGGTAGAGCGCATGAGCCTCGGCGATGACGCGATCGGAGCGCGCATCGTCCAGGTCGATGAGGGCCGCGACCAGTTCCGCCTGGAGCTCGGAGAGAGGCCGGGGGCCTTCGAGCTTGTAGCTGTTCCCTACCATCTGTGCAGCTCTGGACGCCGGCACGCCGTCGTCGACATGGGCCTTTATCGCCCGGATGTCGGCGATGTCGTCGTCCGAGTAGAGGCGGTAGCCGGAGTCTGAGCGCTCCGGCTTCGGCACTCCGTAACGCCTCTCCCATTGGCGCAACGTGGTGGCCGGAACGCCGGTGCGCTCCTCGACCTCGTTGACCGTGTACTTGCCGTGCGCCATCTGGCTTCGGCTCCTCTCGTCGGGCACATCACTCTTCGTCGAAGGGTGGACTAACACTGA
>SKSV01000329.1 GCA_007122815.1 Trueperaceae bacterium
CGCCGTCGCGCACGCCTGCCGGGACCGTGACGTCCAGCGAGGCGTCACCCACCCTGAGCTTCTTGACGCCTCCGTGGAAGGCCTCCTCCAACGAGAGCTCCAGACCCGCTTCCACCCGCCGTGGCGGTCGTGGCGCGGTCTGGGCTCGGGGACCACCTCGGGTCGTGAAGCGCACCGTTCGGCCTCCGGTACCTCCGAAGCCCTCGGTTGCGAAGCCTCCGCTGGAGTAACCGCCGAAGCCGCCACCGAAGAGGCTCCTGAAGAAGTCGCTGAAGCCCTCGGCCTCCTCGGTGTCGAAACCCTGGAAGCCCCCGGTGAAGGGGGGCGGACCGGACGCGTTGCCGTACTGGTCGTATACGCGGCGCTTCTCGGGGTCGCTCAAGACCGTGTAGGCCTCGTTGACCTCCTTGAAGCGCTCCTCAGCTCCGGGGTCGTTCGGGTTGCGGTCGGGGTGGTGCTTAGCTGCGAGCTTGCGGAAGGCGCTGCGCACATCGCGTTCGCTGGCGTCGCGGGGCACGCCCAGGATCTCGTAGTAGTCCTTGTAGCTCGCCACCTAGGTTCCCCCACCTCACTCCGGTTCGACGACTACCACCCGCGCGGGCCGCACGAGACGCTCACCGCGCAAGAACCCTGCCTCGAACACCTCCGCGATGGCGCCGGCCTGGCGTCCGCCTTGCGCTGGGACCACGGCAATGGCCTCGTGATGAGTGGGATCGAACTCATCGCCAACCTCGCCGACCCGGTTGACACCGAGCGTCGAGAGAGATCGCTCGAGTCCGTCACGCACTCCTCTGACCCCCTCCACGATGCCGCCGGCATCGGCAGCCTCGGAGGTCTCGGCCGCGCGAAGGGCCCGTCCCAGGTCGTCGTAGACCGCCAGCACCGGCAGTATGGCGGCGTCCAGACCGGCCTCGCGCGCACGTTCCAACTCGGCGAGATGGCGCCTTCGGGTGTTCTCGAGGTCGGCCCGCGCGCGCAACAGCTTGTCGTGGCACGACTGGTGCTCGGCCTCGAGCGCAGCTAGACGGTCGCTGGCGGAGCGCAACTCGTGGCGCAGGATGTCGACCTCGCCGCGCTCGAACTCGTCGGTTTCGGCGTTGACCCCGTTGGCCTCCACCTGCTCACGGTCTTGGTCCCTGTCTCTACGGTCCTCAGCCATCTACGTCTCTCACGAGCCCGAAGGCTTGAAGTCGGCGTCGATCACGTCGTCGTCGTCAGCTGCGGCCTGGCCCGGATCGCTCTCAGCGGCACCTGGTTCGCCGCTCTCCGTGGTCGTGGCGGCAGTGGCCTGCATGAAGGCTTGCAACGCTTGGGCGAGCTCCTGCCCCTTGGACTCGAGCTCCGCCTTGGGCGCGTTGGCATCGAGCGCTTGCTTCGCCTCGTCGAGCACCTTCTGGAGCGGCTGCTTCTGCTCGTCGGTCGCCTGCTCGGCCTCGTCGATCGCCTTCTGGCCCTGCAACCTGAGCGAGTCGAGCTGGTTGCGCGCCTCGGCACCCTCACGGCGCACGCGGTCCTCCTCGGCGTGCCGCTCGGCGTCCTTGACCATGTTGTCGACCTCGCCCTCAGCCAGAGTAGTGGTGTTCTGGATCGTGATCGAGGCGTTCTTGCCGGTCGACTTCTCCTTCGCCGATACGTTGAGCACACCGTTCGCGTCGATGTCGTAGGTGATCTCGATCTGCGGCGCCCCGGAAGGCATGGGTGGCAGGCCTTCGAGCTTGAAGCGGCCGAGCGACTTGTTGTCCGACGCCATGCTGCGTTCGCCCTGCAGGACGTGGACCTCGACACCGGTCTGGTTGTGGTCGGCGGTGGTGAAGGTCTCCGTCTTGCGCACGGGCACCGTGGTGTTGCGCTCGATCAGGCGCGTGAACACACCGCCCTTGGTCTCGACACCCAACGACAACGGAGTGACGTCGAGAAGGACGATGTCGTCGACCTCGCCCGTCAGCACGCCAGCCTGGATGGCGGCGCCGATGGCGACCACCTCGTCGGGGTTGACGGTCTGGTTCGGTTCCTTGCCGAGAAGCTCCTTCACCAGCTTCTTCACGGCCGGCACACGGGTGCTGCCGCCCACGAGGATGATCTCGTCGATCTTGTCCTTGCCGAGCTTGGCGTCCGCGAGCGCCTGCTCCACGGGCCCGCGCACGCGCTGGAGCAACTTGGCGATGAGCTCCTCGAACTTCGAGCGCGTCAGCTTCTTCTCGAGGTAGAGAGGCGCGTTGGATGCCGGATCCATGGCGATGAACGGCAGGCTGATGGTGGTCTCGGGAAGGCCGGAGAGCTCGACCTTCGCCTTCTCGGATGCTTCGATCAGGCGCTGCAGGGCCTGCCTGTCCTTGCGCAGGTCGACGTCGTACTCAGCCTTGAACTCGTCGGCCAGCCAGTTGACGATGGCGTAATCGAAGTCGGAGCCCCCCAGGTGGGTGTCACCGGAGGTGCTGCGGACCTCGAACACGCCGTCACCGACCTCGAGGATCGAGACGTCGAAGGTTCCCCCCCCGAGGTCGAAGACGAGCACCGTCTCGCTGCCCTTCTTGTCGAGTCCGTACGCGAGCGCCGCGGCGGTCGGCTCGTTCACGATGCGGAGCACTTCGAGTCCGGCGATCTTGCCGGCGTTCTGGGTGGCCTCTCGCTGCGAGTTGTTGAAGTAGGCGGGCACGGTGATCACCGCCTTGGTGATCTTCTGCCCTAGTTGCTCGCTGGCGTCGTTGACGAGCTTGCGCATCACCATCGCCGAGATCGCCTCGGGCGTGTGCTTCTCACCGCCAACCACGAAACGCACCCCACCGTCGTCGCCGCGGGCCACCTCGTAGGGGGCACGCTCGGCTTCGTGCTGGACCTCTTCCCAGGTGCGTCCGATGAACCTCTTGGCCTCCGAGATGGTGCCCTTGGGGTTCAGCACCGCCTGGCGCTTGGCGACTTGACCGACGAGTCGCTGGTCGTCCTTGAAGCCGACCACGGAGGGGGTGGTGCGGTTGCCTTCCGAGTTGACCAGGACTACACCCTCGCCACCCTCCATGATGGAGATGACGCTGTTGGTGGTTCCCAGATCGATACCGACAGCCTTGGCCATTCTCGAACTCCTCACGTGACACCGCGGCGGACTCGCTGGCCGGCACGCGGGTAGGATGAACGTAGCGAGCGCGCGCAAGCGACCTGATACGGTCGTGCGCACGTCCTGCACCAGCCGTGAGTCTATCAGCAACACCAGTCATTGTCAACGGATGTGAGTCTATTCGTATCAAGTTTGTGTGTCCCCAGGGTCGCTAAGCGTGACCCACGAGGCGGCGATCGGAACGGCCGCGGGAAGCGAGGACGGCATGCAGTTCCTGGTGATAGCAAGAGACGGAAGCGACGCGGACGCCCCTCGGCGCAGGATGGAGGTACGCGAGCGACACCTCGACGGCGCGCGGGCGCTGGCCGAGGCCGGCGTCCTGCAAGTCGGGGGTGCTCTCCTGGACGATGCCGGCGCGATGATCGGGTCGGCTCTCGTGGTCGAAGCAGCGGACGAGGCAGCCGCCCGCGCCCTCGTCGAAGCGGACGTCTACTACCGCGAGGGCGTCTGGCAGACTTACGAAGTGCACCCGTTCCGCCGCGCGATCTGAGCTCAAGGGTGGGGTAAGGAGCGCTTCGCCACCTTCAGCTCGTCCGCCGCCTGAGGAGTGCCGCCATCGCCAGGCTCACCACCAGAATCACCAAGGCCACTGCCAACAGCCGGAGGTCGAGTTCCAACGCCGCGGCTTCGAAGCGGCTGCCGCGCAGCGAAGCTCCTGCCAGCGTACCGACGAGCACTCCGGGACTGCCGCCGAGGGTGGTGGCGATCAGGAACGGCAGGAGCGGCACCCGCAGCACGCCGGCGCTGGCGTTGACCAAGTCGCCCGGCAGCATCATCAGCCGCGCCGACAGGACCGCAGAGAAGGGGTGACGCGCCAGCGCCGAGCGCCAGCCGCTCTTCGGCGGTCGCAGCGACCGCCCGCGTAACCAGCGCGCCACCCCGTACGGGACCAACGAGGTGCTCGTGACCGCGCAGAGCGCGACGACGAAGCCCAGCGCAGGACCCAACAGGAACCCGGCCATGGCGGTGAGGACCGTCGGAGGGAGCAACGTCACGGGGCGTAGCAGGTACGCCACGAGGAGCAGCCCCACGGCCACGCGAGGTGACTCGGCGGCGGTGACGAAGTCTGCCACCGCGCCCGGGAGGCCGTCATCGTGTCGGCTAGCCGCGACCCACGCGAGCGCGGCAAGACCCAACCAGACCGCCGCTGCCATCGCGACACCGCGCCTGCGCCGACCCTCGGCCACAACAGCTCGTGGCGCCCCCATCGCCAGCCTCCCCGTCACCGAGGACCCGGCCGCAGAAACCGAGCTCGCGCGCTGGCTGGCTCGCCGTGACCGGCCCACGGCCCCAGCCTACGCCTACGGCTTGCACCCGGATGCCGCCGCTCCTGCTTAGGATGTGAGGGTGCCGTACGTCGCCGCCACGGCCAGCGCTCGGAGCGAGCGAGCGTGAGCCGCACCGATGCACCCGCCTCAGGCCGCACCTACGCGGACGAGCGCTTCGTGGGCATCAAACTCAGCGGGCTGCTGAGTCACGCCGTCTTCCGCGACTGCATCTTCGAGGACTGCGACCTGCGGGAGCTGCGGCTTCACGACTGCGAGCTCGTCGACAGCGACTTCCTCGCCTGCGACCTCGGGCTCGTCGACGTCCACGGCAGCAGCTTCGGCGGCGTGACGCTGGAGGCCAGCCACGTAGTCGGGGTGGTGTGGTCGCGCGCCTTGGCGAGCTCCGAGCGACGACTCGAGCTCGACTTCCAAGACAGCGTCCTGAACTTCTCCACCTTCGAGTCCCTCGACCTGCGCAAGCGTCGCTTCGAAGGCTGCACGATCCACGAAGCCTTGTTCCAGGATTGCGACCTCAGGGACGTCAGCTTCCGCCACAGCGACCTGGCAGGCACGCAGTTCCAGCGCTGCGACCTCCGAGGAGCCGACCTGCGCACGGCGCGCGAGTACTCGATCGTGGCGCGCGACAATCGCATCGAGGGGCTGAGGGCCAGCCTGCCCGAGGCGACGGGACTTCTCAGCGGCCTCGGAATCGAGCTGGACTGACGCGGCGGTGGACCACCCGTCCCTGCACCCACGTCTCGGACACGGCGTCCTCCCGCCCTAACATCAAGCATGCTGCCAACGCCTCCGCCGGGCCGTCGGCATGGCTTAGGACGTTCTCCAAGGTGCTGCCGTCAGGCGCCCGGAGGAGTACCAGGTCGGCGGCGCGTCCCGGGCTCAGGTCGCCGACTAGTCCACCGAGCCCGATCACCTCGGCGCCGGCGCGCGTGATCAACCACAGCAGGTGAGCTGGACCCAGCGGCTCTCCGGACTCTCCCAGGGCCGCCTGGGTCGAGTAGGCGTGCAGCGCCTCGTTGAGCATGGAGAGGCTCGTTCCTGCCCCGACGTCGCTCCCCAGCGAGAACGGCACTCCGGCGCGGAGGTGGCGCCGCATGGAGAAGGAGCCGGACCCCAAGGAGGCGTTGCTCGAAGGGCAGTGGGCCACCGCAGCGCCTGCCGCGGTGAGCCTGCTCAACTCGTCGTCCGTCGGGTGGACGTCGTGAGCGAACACCGAAGCTTCCCTGACGAGCCCGTGGCGCTCGTAGACCGCCAAGTAGTCACGGTCCGCCGGGTAGGAGGCGCGCACGCCAGCGATCTCGGCCTCGCTCTCGTTAAGGTGGCTCGTGACGAGCAGCTCGGGCCGCTCGCTCGCCAGCGCGCCGCACGCCGCCAGCATCTCGTCTGAGCAGGAGAGGGCGAAGCGCGGCGTGACCGCGTAGCGCAACCGTGCCTTCCCGTGCCAGCGCTCGGCGAGCTCAGCGGACTCCCGGTACGCCCTCTCGGGGGTGCTGCGAAGCACCTCGGGAACCAGCCGATCGGACAGCACCAGCCCGCCGCAGAGGCGCAGACCGGACTCCGCCGCCGCCGCGAAGAAGGCCTGCATAGCCGCGGGGAAGTGTGCTCCGAACACCAACGCTGAGGTGGTGCCGTTGGCGGCCAACAGCCGCACGAAGGCGCGCGCCTCGCGCTCGGCCAGGGGCTCGTCGGCGAAGGCCGCCTCGTGGGGAAGGGCCCGCTCGGCCAACCACCTGAGGAGCGGCAGACCCAACCCCGCCATCACGCCAACCTGCGGGTAGTGCACGTGAGCGTCCACCAGGCCCGGGATCGCCATGGCATCGCGCGCGTCGATCACCGCCAGCCCCGGGTTTCGCTCGAGTACCGTTGAAGCGTCACCGACGTCGCGCACGAAGCCGGCGCCGTCGATCACCAGCGCGCCGTCGTCCCAGCTCTCGAGCGCGTCCGGGCCTACCTCGAAGGGGTTCCGTGGAACGTGCAGCAAGCGCGTCCGCAAGACGCGCGCCGCGCTAGGAGGCGAGGCGTCGGTTGGGCCTAGAGACGCAGCGTCGCCCAAGCCTTGCGGCCCACCGGCGTCAGGCTCGCCGTCTCTCACGTGTCGATCTCGAACGGCACCAGTCGCGCCGCGAGCACGTCCACGAGTCCGCGGTCGGTCAGGCGCAACGCCGGTATCACCGCCAACCCCAGGAAGGAGAGCGTCATCATCACGCCGTCGGCCGTGACCCCGAGGTCGCGCGCAGCCGCCTCGACGGCGTCCAAGCCTGCCCGGACCTCGGCCAAGGGAGCGTCCGAGACCAAACCAGCCAGGGGCAACGGCAGTTCGGCGAGGACGCGTTCCGCTTCGACGACCACGAAACCGCCGTCGAGCTCGGCAAGGCGCGCGGCCGCGAGGCGCAGCGAGGCCTCGTCAACACCGGCGAGCATGAGGTTGTGGTGGTCGTGGCCGACGCTAGAGCCGAGCGCACCGCGGCTCAACCCCAGTCCCTCGACCAACCCGAGACCGATCCCACCGGAGCGGCCGTGGCGTTCGAGGCACACCAGGCGAGCCAGGTCTCGCCCGGGGTCGGCCACCACCGTCCCCCCGTGCACGCTCGGCACGACCGCGCGGGCCTCCGTGACAACCTGGCCGGGAAGCGGGCGTATCACCCGCACCCGCACGTCTGGGCTGGCGGGGGCCGGCAGGCGGAGGGCGGCAGCTCCGAGCTCCGGGAGGCGAACGGTGGCCCTCACCGCACTGTCGTCCACCTGGATCATCGGGATACCGGAGAGCAGGCGTCCGTTCTCGGCAACCGGCCTGCCGCTCTTCAGCACGAGGCTCGCTCGGAACCCGCTCAGGTCGTCCAGGACCGCGATGTCGGCCATGTAGCCGGGCGCGACGGCTCCGCGCCGGGGGAGTGCGTAATGCCGCGCGGTGTTCCAGCTCGCACATCGCACGGCGTAGACGGGATCTGCGCCGGCGTCGATGGCACGTCTGACCAGCGCGTCCACGCCGCCTTCGTCGAGGAGGTCGTTCGGCAGGCGGTCGTCGGTCACGAAGCCCACGCGATCGGCGTAGCGTGCGTCGACCAGGGGCATGAGGGCGTCCAGGTCGCGCGTAACGCTACCTTCACGGATCATCAGGAAGGCGCCGGCCGCGAGCTTCTCGCGTCCCTCTGCCAGGCTGGTCGACTCGTGGTCCGAGCCCACACCCGAGGCCAGGTACGCCTGCAGTTCTCGCCCCGAGAGCCCAGGAGCGTGCCCCTCGGTGACCTTCCGATGTGCCTCCGCGACCGCCACCTTGGCGAGTTGGGCGACGTCGCCCTTCACCACGTCTGGGAAAGACATGAGCTCCGCCACACCCACCACCCACGGGTCCGCGAGCAGGTCGTCGATCTCCTCCACACCGAACTCGGCGCCAGCCGTCTCGAGGTCGGTGCTCGGCACGCACGACGGCACGGTCACCCACACGTCCAGGGGCAGGTCCCGGCTGCCGGCCAAGAGCCAACGCACTCCCGCCACCCCCGCAACGTTGGCTATCTCGTGCGGGTCACAGACTATGCCGGTGACCCCTCGCGGCAGCACTGCCTCGGCGTACCGAGCGGCGCTGACGAGGGACGACTCGATGTGGACGTGCCCGTCCACCAGTCCCGGCGAGATCCAAGCCCCCTCCAGATCGAGCACTTCCCCGGCCTCAGCATCCTCTAGTCGCCCCACCGCGGCGATCAACGCGCCCGCCAGCAACACGTCGGCGCGCTCGATACGTCCGGTGAAGACGTTGAGTACGCGCCCGCCGCGCAGCAGCAGGTCTCCGGCGACGCGACCGGCAGCCACGTCGACGGCTCGGCGCACCGCTTCGAGGTTGGGGTAGGGGACGTCAGACATGCAGGCCTCCGTCAGGGCCAGCCTACGACGCTACTCACGTGAACGTTCCGTAAGCGCGCCGCCGCTACAGTCGAGCCATGACCACGCCGGGTTCACGACGCACGATCCTCGTCAGCGACGACGACGAGACGTACGGTCGCCTGCTGGAGCTGCTGCTGGAGGCACGGGACTACCGGGTGGTCACCACCCGTAACGGCCACGAAGCCCTCACCTACCTGCAGTCCTCCACGCCCGATGCCATGATCCTCGACGTCAGGATGCCGCACATGTCCGGGTTCGACGTTGCCCGCCGGGTGCGTCGCGTTGCCCGACTGAGGCAACTCCCGATCTTCTTCCTCACCTCGTCATCGGACGAAGACACGAAGCGCCAGGCAGAGGAAGTGGGCGCCGCAGGCCTACTGGAGAAGCCGCTCGGTGGTGGAGACCTACGCTACCGGCTGGATGCCGTGTTGGGTAGGCCCAATCGCAGCTGGTGAGGCGCGTGACGCACCTGGGTCATGCAAGCGGTGTGTCCTCGCTGCCGACGGCCGCGCCGCGGGCGTAGTACGGGTCGTCGCCGGCGTCGTGGTCGGTGGCGTCCAACACGCGTGCGATCTCCGCTACCTGCTCGGTGATCATGCGCTCTATACCCTGCTTCAGGGTGATGTCGGCCGCTCCGCAGCCCTGGCAACCACCGTGGAGACGGATGATGGCGGCGTCTCCCTCGACACCCTCGAGCGTGACGTTGCCGCCATGCCCCGCCACGCCTGGGTTGATCATGCTGTCCAGCACGTCTTGGACCCGCTGCGCTACGGGATCGTCCCAACTCGGCGAAGGGAACCCGACCCGGAAGCCCGACTGCATGACACCGTCGACGAAGTCGACCGTCGCTCCCTCGAGGTGCCGCTGGGAGAGGGGATCGATGTAGACGTCGAACCCGCCGGCGTCGATGACCGCGTCGGCGTCATCCCGGTCACTGGGTTTGACCAACCAGAGCTTGTGTTCTGCCCGGGTACCGGCAACGCGCAGGGCGCTGACGCCCTGCGCGCGCTGCTTATCGAGGTAGGTGAGTATGCGGTCTCGTGCCGTCGCGGTGAACTCAAGCATCCTGCAATCAGTCTAGGCGCAAGAGGCCAGAACCTAGAGCACCTGCATGACGTACTCGTCGGTGGCGCGCTCGAGCCCTTGCGGATGCGCTACGTAGACGCCTCGCGTACCCTGCAGGGCACCATCGGTGCGCAACTCGCCCAGTATGCGCGTGATCGTCACACGCGAGCTACCGGTGAGGTCGGCGAGGTCCTCGTGCGTCAACGCGAGGGGTAGCTTGATCATCCCGTCCTGCTCGTCCGAGGGCTGCCCGAACTGGCGCGCCAAGCGCAGGAAGGCTCGCGTCACGCGCGCACCCACGGGCATCTCGGCCTCGTCGATCATCTCGCGGCTTCGCCGCAGCTGACGCGCCATGGCACGCATGACGTACTCGCGGAGCTTCCGGTCACCCATCGCCTGCTGCGGTTCGATGGGAGTGAGTGAGCTGTCGTGCACCGCCACCACGGTCTCGGCGTGACGACCGCCGTCCAACGCTGCGAGCCCGAGAACGTCACCGGGTCCGTAGAGGTCTGCGATCCGATCGCGTCCCAAGCTCGTGGGTACGACGGCCTTCAGGACGCCGTAATCGACAACGTAGACGTTGCTGCCGTCCCTATCGGCCTCGTAGAGGACCTGATCGGGTTCGAGCGTGCGGGTGGGGAGCGCCAGTCCAGCAGGCACGATCTCGGGCAACTCCGAGCGATCAGGGATGGTGATGGTATCGAACGTGTGAAGCATCGTCCTACCTTTCGACGTCGTGTGCGAGTAGGTGGTGGCGCGAGTTCCTGTGGCGCGCCGCGAGAATCTGACCAGCCTATGGGCTGGTCCGGCCCGACAGGCCGGAGGAACGCTACAAGAAACGTAGCATTTCGAGGGCGCCGTGTCTACCCCAGTTTGCGTCCGTGACGGCAATGTTCACGTTTCTCACATTTCCTCGGCCAGTTTGCCCTCGCCTCCAGCACAGCCAAGGCACCCCGCTCCATCGTTCCGCACCGTGCCCGCGCTTGACAGTACCCCACCCCACACCTTCATAATGAAGGTGCCGATGCGCCCCCCTTCTCCTCAGCAACAGAAGGTCCTCGAGCGCCTCCGTGAGTACCTCGCCCGCACCGGCGAGACCCCGGAGCTCTCAGCCTTCGCGCGCTCCTTAGGCATCCATTACGTGTCCCTGAAGCAGCACCTGCTGGCGCTCGACGAGAAGGGCTACCTGCACTTCGAGAGCCGTGGTCGCGGTCGTTCGCCGAGGCTGCGCCTAGCCGGAGCAGTAACTGGTGTTCCGCTGTTGGGCGAGATTCCCGCAGGTCCCCTCGGCGACCCAGCGGCACACGCCGAGGGCGTTCTGAACTTGGCCGGGCTCGCGCCCGGGCGCTTCGCGCTGCGCGTCGACGGTGACTCCATGGCCGACCTGTTCCAGCCCGGCGACTTGGTGATCCTCGAGCGCCGGGCACCAGAGCGTGACGGCGAGGTCTGTGCGGTGCGCGTCGACGACGACGAGGTGACGCTCAAGCACGTCGACCGCTTGGGAGACGGCGAGCTCGCCCTTCGACCCCACAACCCCGCATACCCCGTCCTCCAGGTCGACGCAGAGCGCGTTCAGGTAGACGGCGTGTACCGCGGTTTGCTTCGCGGAGAGCCTATCAGGTCGCTCCTGCAAGACCTCGACTGACACCACGACGCGCTGCCCGTTGACACCGTCGCCGCTGCTCGCTACCAGGGCCTAACGCGTGTTAGTGAGGGCTCGTCCCGGTGTTCCAGCTCAGCAACCGACTGGGCCTGTACGACACCCACCTTAGCCCTCATCCTCTTCCACACGGCGTTCCAGATCGGCTTCTGCACCTTCGTGCTGCGCAACTTCATGCGCAC
>SKSV01000429.1 GCA_007122815.1 Trueperaceae bacterium
GCAGGACGACGGCAATCGTCATCAGCATGACGTCACTCCTTCCTGAGCGGCGCGAACGGGCTGTCGGCGCTCTCACGGCGGCTTGCGTCGCGCGGCTGGTACGTGAACCCGTAGTGCCGGTGGAGGTCGGTCATCCAACCGGTCTCCGCGGTGGTCGGCCAAGCGTCCTTGTCGAAGCCGGGGGCGTTCTCGAGCCGCTCGCGGTCGACGTCGAGCACGATGCGGTGCTCGTTGGTGTCGACGGTCAGCGCGTCCCAAGGCACCGCGAACTGCTTGTCGCCCATGCCGAGGAAGCCGCCGAACGAGACGACTGCGTAGGCGATGTCGCCGCTGTCGGCGTGGAGCATCAACTCTTCGAGGTTGCCGAGACCCTCGCCGTCGAGGTTGACGATCTTGGTGTTCTTGAGGCTGCCGGCTGATAGCAGCAGGTGGCGATCGGTGGTGGCGTTCATGGCGCGATCGGTGGTGTGGTTCATGAGGTGCCTCCGAGAGGCGAACTGGTGTACGGGGTGCAGACCACGAGGAAGCTCGTGGGCGAAACTACCGTTCTCTGATCCATTGGAGTCCAACCGCGCCAAAGGCGCATCTTCACGCCACCCTGCGAACCAGGGAGGAACTCGACCATAGCACGCGGACCGCGCGCTGACGCTCTCGGGTGAACGGTAGCCGTCGGCCCTGCACCTTCGTGGCCCCGCCGATGCGCGGTTGGGGGCCGCTGCTCACGGAATGGGTGGAACCACTACCCTTATCCGCACGGTGTCCGTGTCGGGGTTCCCGTCGCTGTCACGCACCTCGAGGCGGATGGTGTACTCGGTGCCGGGCTCGAAAGCGTACCCGTCCAGCTGAGCGGTGAACCTCCCGCACTCCTTCACGGGCGCGCCTGCCCCGAGGAAGTCGCTTCCCTCGCACAGCGTGACGGGCGCGACGCCCGACGCCAGGGCCGTCCAGCGCAGCGAGGTCGCGGGCAGGACGCCGTCCTCGGGGTCGCTCCCGGAGCCGTGGAAGGAGATCGTCGCACCGTCGGCGAACAAGTCATCGCTCTCGGGTGAGTTGATGGTGGCGGTCGGGTAGTCGTCGGGCTTCTCGATGGTGGTGATGGAGATGCTCTCCTCGACGACGCTGACATCGTCGTCCACCGCCAGCGTCACCTGGTATGTGCCTGCCGGTAGCAGCGCCCCCGGCACCAGTGCGGAGGTGCCGTCGGCCGTGAACACCGTCGCCGCTCCCTGCGCCACCAGCCAGGTGTGCCGCTCCTCGGCCAGGGCGATCGGTCCCAGAAGCCCTTGCCCGACGAGCAGCAGCGGCTCGTTCGCCCAAGGCTGGTCGCCGACCTCGGGGTGGACTATGAACACCTCGGGCGGGTCGTAGGTCACCTCCACGCTCACCTGCGCCTGCCCCTCGAGGCCGCTGGCGTCGTCGGTGGCGCTCGCCACGACCGTGTGCGTGCCGGGTGACAGCGCGTCGTAGAAGAGCGAGTGACTCCCGAGGATGTTCGGCTGCGTCACTATGGTGTCGCCGCCTATGGACCACGTCAGCGCCAGGGCGTTACCCACGAACCCTTGGGCGGTCGCCTCGAAGAGGATCTCGGTGCCGATCGGGAAACTCGAGCCGTCGGGCGGCGCGGTTATCGCCACCTCCGGCGGCTCGTTCTCCGCCCGAGCGAGCTCCTTCGAGAAGCGGAAGATCTCCGCCTCGTAATCGGCGAGTCGGCCTATCACCGGCACGTCCACCACGAAACCGAAGCTGCCGACGATCGCACCGTGCAGTATCCACACGGGATCGCGCGGGAACACCGCGTCGAGCTCCGCAGCGAGGGAGACCGCGATGTACGGCCCGGCGATACCGTACAGGAGCAGGCTCGCCGCCGGCTTCACGTAGGCTTCTGCCTCCATGGACGCCTCGATGACGAACTCGCTGATGGTGTCGAGGTCGAAGCCGAACCCGGTGATGTTCTGCCAGCCGTCGTCGGGCGTCCAGCGCGCGCCCGCCTGCGCGGTCGCGGACTGGCTGAGGGCGTACGCGAAGCGCAGGTTGATCTCACCCGTTGCCCCCACGTACACGTCCACCTGCGGGCGCACCACCACCGGCACGGGGCCTATGAAGAAGGTGAAGGTCTTGAACGTGTAGGAGGCGACGCGGATCTCCTTGCCGACGGAGGCGTTGGCTTCGCCCGACAGCGCAAGGTCCAGTGCCTGCTCCACGCCGACCTTGGCCTCGAAGTTCCGCACGCACGCTGGAGGGAACCGCAGGCAAGGACGGATGCGCACCTGCACGCCTGCGCCGGCGCTAAACGAAACCTGCCCCGAGACGCGCACCTGGGCGGTGGCACCCTCACCGAAGTCGAGCACCACCTCGTCGAAGCCCACCTCGAAGCTGAACTCGCGACCCACGCCAGCCTGGTCCTCGACCGCACCAGCGCTCGGGTGCGCCAGGACCCGCACGCCCGCGACGTGTGCGGTCGCCGTCTCCACGTCCTCGCCGTGGAGCTCGAACTCCTCGTCGAGATCGCCCTGCTCGATCGCGTCGATCAGACGCGCCTGCGTCGTCTGGAGCACCACCTCGTCGCCGTCGCGGTCGATCGCGCTCACCAGCCGGAGGTAACCGTCCGGGGCGGCGGCGGATGGTTCGGAGACGATCACGTCGCCGACGGTGAGCTCGTCCAGTAGGTCGGTGGTGCGCTCGAAGCGGAGCTCGCCCGAGTCCGGATCGAACGCGCTGAGTGCCGACCGGGTGTCGGCGTCGGCCACCTTGGTGGTGTCGAACACCTCTACCTCGACGGTGTCGACGTCATCATCCTCATCACCCGACGGAGGCGCCGCCGGCGCTCCGCAGGCGGCGAGGACGCCGAGTAGGAGGACTATGGAGGCCAGTAGTGTCAGGTGACGTCGCTGCATGCCCGCTCCCTCACGACGACGAGAACCGGGTCGGCCCTCGGTCCCCGGCATGGGCCCGGGTCATCACCGACCAGGTTTGTCCA
>SKSV01000110.1 GCA_007122815.1 Trueperaceae bacterium
AGCCGTTCACGCGCCTCCTGCTTGCAGCCGTGAGCGACGAGCAGTGGGAAGGGGGGTGTGCGCAGCAGCAGCGCGGCGAGGTCGCCGTTGGGGTCCTCAGCGGCCACCAGGACCGCGTGGCGGTAGCGCCCCGTCACCACGGCGTTCAGGACGGAGAGCTGCAGGTTGTTGAGGGTCTCGTGTTTGGCGAGGTAGGGCGTCGCGACGGCAGCGAACGCGCCGCGACCCTCGGGGGTGTCCTCGGGGATCACCAGGCGGTAGCTCACCCGGTCCCACCCGCCCCCAACGTCACCACGGCCGCCTCGTCGCTCACGGCGACGTGCTCGCGCGTAGCGTCGCCATGGCGCGAGCGCCAAGCCAACGCCAGGTGAGAGGTGTCGAAGGCCCAACCGAGACGACCGTCGGCGAGGAGCGTGATCAGCCCGCCGCTGCCGCGCATGGCCTTGACGTCGGCCAGCGCCCGGCCCAGCGTCTCCTCCAGGGGTGAACCTGCAGCCAGGCGCTCCGCCAGGGCCTTGCTCGTGACCGCGCGCAGGAAGGCCTCGCCCTTACCGGTGCAGGAGACAGCCACGCGGGCATCGGCGTAGGTTCCGGCGCCCGGAATCGGCGCGTCCCCGACACGTCCAGGCCACTGCCCGAGCACCCCGCCGGTGGAGGTGGCGGCGGCGAGCCCGCCGCTAGCGTCCAGCGCCACCGCGCCCACGGTGGCCGAACCGGTCGGCTGCTGCCGCCGCTCGCGCCAGCGCTCGAGCTGGGCCATGGCGTGAGACGTGCGGAGCGCCTCGTTCTCGATGGGGTCCTCCACCAACGCGTCGGCGGCGGTCCCAACTATGAGCACGTGGGGGGTCTCGTCCATCACGCGCCGCGCCAAGGCGACCGGCGAGCGCGCGCGGGTCACCGCCGCCACCGCCCCAGCGCGGCCGTCACGGCCGTCCATCACGCAAGCGTCGCACTCGACCGTGCCCTCACGCGTCAGGCTGCTGCCGACGCCGGCGTTGAACGCCTCGGGATCGGCCTCCATCGCCGCCACCGCGGCTACGACGGCGTCCGCAGCCGACCCGCCCGCGGCTAGCAGCGACCAGCCTGCCTCGAGGGCGAAGCGCAAGCCGCGGCGGTAAGCGTCCGTCCTGGCTTCGTCTATGCGGCCGGCGCCGCCATGCAGGAGCAAGGTGATCATCGCGTCCAGCCTATCGCCCGGGGCCGGCCAGCGCCTCGTTACACTGGGAGCGTGCGGCTGGTGTCGTTCTACCTACTCCTGGTACTCGGGCAAGGCTTCCTAGCTGCGCTCCTGGCACCCCTGCCGCCGCCGGACCTGTTCCTCATCGGGGTGCTCACGCTGCTGTACCGGCTCCCCGCCTGGCAGCTGGTCCTCTTCGGCTACGGCTTCGGGCTGCTTCAGGACGTGATCGGCCACGGTGTGCTAGGGGTTCACGCCCTGGGTCTCGCCGCCGCCGCCCTCGTGGCGACCACCGTGCGCGCCCAGCTCTCCCAGCAGGGCTTCCTGGAGCGTTCGCTGGCGGTGCTGGCCGCGGTCGCCGGTAAGTGGGCGGTCATGCTCGTGCTGCTGGTCTGGCTATCGGGAGGACCTGCGCACCTGCCGGCCGCCGCCGCCGTGGCGGCACTCGACGTGGCCTTCACGGTGGTGGCGGCGATGGCGTTGTTGCCCTGGGGCTTCGCGCTCCTGGCGCGCACCCGCGCGCTGCAGAAGGAGCTGCTGTGAGACGCGAGCGCGGTGAACGACGTGGAGCCTTAGGCGGACGCCGCAAGGGCGACGAGCCGCGCGCCCGCCGGCCGTTCATCGGGAGGCGGGCGCCCAAGGAGTTCGTGCCCGGCAGCCGCAAGCCCGAGGAGGACCCGCAGGCAGGCATCCTCCCGCGCGTCAGGCTGTTGCTCGCCCTGACCCTCTCCGTCATGGCGATCTTCACCGGCCGGCTCATGTACCTGCAGATAGCGATGGCGGACGAGTACCGCTACCGCAGCGAGCAGAACTTCACCCAGGAGCGGCGCATCACACCCCTGCGCGGACGCATCCTGGCACGTGACGGCACTGTCCTGGCCGACAACCGCGTCGCCTACGACCTCATGTACTGGGGCGGCTCGATAGAGGGTTGGGAGCGCCTGCAGGCGTTCCTGGGCTTGGCGGCAGAGCCGCGCCCGCCCGACACCAGCCGGCTCGAGGAGCGGCTCAACGGAGCGGTCCTCGCCTGGAACATCCCGGACGTGCTGGTGCCCGCAGTCGAGGAGCGCATCGCCGGGCAGCCCAACCTGTACCTGCGCGAACGCATCGAGCGCACTTACCCCACCAACCTCGCGGCTCAGGTGGTCGGCTACACCTCCCAGGCTGACCCCGACCGGAACCCCGGCTACGGGGTAGACGACCTGGCGGGCGTCATGGGTGTAGAGGCGACCTGGGAGTCGGCGCTGTACGGCGAAGCCGGGATGCGCCTCGTCCACATCGACCCTCATGGCGCACCGTTGCGCTCCACGGTGATCGACCCCGCCACACCGGGCGAGGACGTGGTGCTGACCATCGACCCGCCGGTGCAGCGGCTCGCCGAGGACGTGCTCGACGGCGCCCTGCAGTACGTCAACGTCGATCGCCAGGCGAACGGCCGGCCGCCCGAGAGCGTGGTTCAAGGGGCGTTGGTGGTCTTCGACCCGCGCACTGGAGAGATCCTCGCCATGGCCTCTGCGCCCACCTTCGACCAGAACGTCTTCGCCAAGCGTCCCATAGACCCCGAGGCAGTCGGGCGCTACCTCACCGACGTCACCCAGAAGCCGCTGCAGAACCGCGCCGTGGAAGCCTACGCGCCGGCCTCGACGTTCAAGCTCGTGACCTCCATGGCGCTCCTGGAAGGCGGCTGGATCGGACCGTCGTCGCGGTACCCCTGCACCGCGAGCTTCCGCCTCGGCGGCGTGACCTTCCAGAACTGGGCTGCTTGGGACAAGGGCATGTACGACGTCCGGAACG
>SKSV01000298.1 GCA_007122815.1 Trueperaceae bacterium
TACGTGCGCAAGCCGGCAGCCTTACCGGCCGCCACGTCGTGGACGGTGTCACCGACCATCCACCGCCCCTCCGCCGAGAGCGCCGCCAGCGTGCGCTCCACCACGTCCGGCGCAGGCTTGTGGGGGAAGCCGTCGGTGCCCTGCACGTGATCCAAGCGTTCGCCCAGACCCATGGCGTCGACTAGGCGCAGCGCCATGGGACTGCGCTTCGTGGTCGCAACCCCCAACGCGTAACCGCGCTCGCGCAGCTCAGCGAGGAGCTCGACCACGCCAGGGTAGGGGCGCGAGTTGTCGGCGAGGTGCTCAGCGTAGTGACGTCGGTAGGCGGCCGCCAGCCCCGCCACCGCAGTCCCTGGGGCGAAGGTCGCGTACATCTCCTCCAGCGTGGCGCCCACCTGCACCCGCACGGCCTCCTCGGTGGGAGCCTCGAGGCCGAACTCACCGAAGGCGAAGCGGAAGCTGGCGACTATGTCGGGCAAGGAGTCGACGAGCGTCCCGTCGAGGTCGAAGACGATCGCGGGCCTGCGCATCAACGCAGGTACGCCACGGTGACCCCGTGACCCCCCTCGTAGGGAACCGCGTCCTCGAAGCGCGCGACCAGCTTCTCGTCCCGCAGGTACTGCCTGACCGCGTCCCGCAGGGCACCCGTGCCCTTCCCGTGGACTATCCGCACGGACTCTCGCTTGAGGGCGTGCGCCTCGCGCACGAAGTCACGGATCTGCTCGATCGCGCCCTCGACGCGCTCCCCGCGCACGTTCAACTCCCGCGGTGAAGCTGCCGCCGAAGGTCCGGCAGGCGGGGTCGAGCCTGCCGACGGCGCGCGCGGCTTCGGCTTGACCAGCTTGGCCTCGCGCTTGGGCACCTCGACCTTCAGCAGACCCAGCTGAACCAGTAGCGTCTCGCTGCGCACCTCCAGGATGGGCCCCTCCGCCTCGTACGAAGCTACGCGTACCATCGCGCCGGGCCGCAGCGGATCGCGCGGCACCGTGGCGCCCGCCTTCTCCGGCGACGCCCCGCGTGGCCCCACCTTGCTGCGGGTCTCGCGGCGCAAGGCCTGGATCGCCTCCAGAGCCTTGCCGCGTTGCTCAGGCGCCTCCCGCGCGCTGCGGCGCAGGGCGGTGGCCCGCTGGAGCGTCTCCTGGAGCATGGCGTCGGCCTTCTCGGCGGCGCGCTCGAGCAGCTCCGCCTCGCGCTCGCGCAGGCTCTCGATCTGCTCGCGCAGCAGCTCCGCCTCGTCCCGGGCCCGTTCGTTGCTGGCGTGCGCCTCGTCCAACTCCCCCTGCAACGCCTCGCGTTGGCGCTCGAGCGTCTCCAGCAGCCGTTCGAGGCGCGCACCCTCGGGACCGAGCAGCGTTTCGGCACGCTCCAGGAGCGCCTCGTCGAGCCCGATCCGGCGCGCGATGGCGAGCGCGTAGGAGCGACCCGGCTGACCCTCGACGAGCTCGAAAGTGGGCGCCAGGGCGTCGACGTCGAAGCGCATGGCGGCGTTGCGCACGCCGGTGGCGCGCGAGGCGAAGACCTTGAGCGGGGCCAGGTGGGTCGTCACCAGGCCGACGGCGCGCCGCTCGAGCAGCACCTCCAGGATCGCCTGGGAGAGCGCTGCGCCCTCGTCAGGATCGGTGCCGGAGCCGAGCTCGTCGATGAGCACCAGGGTGTCGGGAGCGGCGCTCTCGACGATGCGGCGCAGGTTGGTCAGGTGCGCGGCGTACGTCGAGAGGCTCGCCTCGATGCTCTGCTCGTCACCGATGTCGGTCAGCAGCGACGCCAGCCGCGGCAGCCTCACGCGGCGCCTGGCGGCGTCATTGGGGCGCCTGGCGCCGTCCTTGCTCCGCTCGGAGCCGGCCTTGCTCCGCTCGGAGCCGGCCGCGACGAACAGCCCGGAGTGCGCCATCAGGAGCGCCAGCCCGAGCGTCTTGAGGAGCACCGTCTTACCGCCGGCGTTCGGTCCGGTCACCACCATGAGGCGCTCACCGCCGGCCTCGCCCGCCAGGTTGAGGTCGTTGGCCACGCACTCCTCCACCAGAGGATGGCGCGCGCCGGGAAGCTGTACTGGTGCCCCGCTCTCCACCTGGGGGCGGCTCAGGCGCCACTCTCGCGCCAGCCGCGCCGAAGCCAGCGCCAGGTCGAGCTCCGCGAGCGCATCCAAGGTCGGCTCGAGGCCCGGCTCGAAGGCGACGCGCTGACCGAGCGCGATGAGGATGCGCCTCACCTCGTCGCGTTCCTCGAACTCGAGCAGCGCGAGCTCGTTGTTCATGCCGACCACCGGCGCGGGCTCCAGGAAGACCGTCTGGCCCGAGTCCGAGGTGTCTACGACGATACCGGGCACGCGCGCTTGCGACGAGGCCTTGATGGGGATGACGTAGCGGTCGCGCCTCAGCGTGACAATCGGGTCCTGGACGTGCTGAGAGTGCTGCGCCAGGAGCTGGGCGAGGCGCTCGCGGATGCGCCCGCGCAGGGGATGGAGTCGCCGTCTCGTCTCACGCAGCTTCGGGGTGGCGTCGTCCCGCACCTCGCCCTGGACGTCGAGCTGCTCGCGCACCAGCCGGAGGACACCGTCGAAGCTCGACATGCGTTCGGCCAGCTCGCGCAGGCGCGGGCGCTCGCCCTGCGCGATGGCGCGCCGCACCGTGGCGGCGGCGTCCATGGTGTAGGCGATCATGAGGATCTCGCGACCCTCCAGAATTCCGCCGTCCCGAACCCGCTCCAACAGCGGCCTGACGTCCTCGACGCCGCCGAGCGAGAGGTCGTCGCCCAGCAGCACCTCCTCGGCGCGCTCGAAGGCGAGTTCGCGCGCGTCGTCACCCAGGTCGGGTGACACCGTGAACGCCCGCTCCCGCCCGAGCGGCGTGGCCGCGCGCTCGGCCAGCTCGGCGACCACGCGGTCGAACGAGAGCTTCTCTAGTGTCGTCGGCAGCACACGCATGGCGCCGCGATGATACGCCCTGGGCTCA
>SKSV01000159.1 GCA_007122815.1 Trueperaceae bacterium
CCCCGACTCGCGTGCTCGCACCCTCACCGGAAGCCCTGTGCACGGTGACGAACTCGCGCAGGGTCACGTCGTCGCCGATCTCCACAGTGCTCGGCTCGCCCTGGAACCCCGTGTCCATCGGGTCTCCACCTACCACCGCGTAGGGCCCGATCATGGCTCGCTCGCCTACCACCGTGCCGCCGTGGAGCACGCTGCCGACGCGCACGTGCGAGCCGTTGCCCACGCGAACTCCGGCCTCGATCACCGCTCCCGGTTCCACCACCACACCGTCACCCAGATCGGCGGCCGGGTCCACGTGGGCGCTCGCGTGCACTCTTGGGGCGGCAACGCTCAAGACGCGTAGAGGAACGAGAGAGTCGCCTCGGCGGCCACCTGCTCGCCGACCAGAGCCACCGTATCCACGGTGCAGAGGCCGCGGCGGAAACGTGTGATGGTGCCAGTGAGGCGCAGCTGATCCCCCGGAACGACCTTGCGGCGGAAACGCGCGCGCTCGATGCCGGTCAGGTAACCGATCCCAGGGTCGCCGGCCGCCGCGCCCTCACGCACCGCCAGCCCTATCGCTGCCGCCTGAGCGAGCGCCTCCACGACCAGCACGCCCGGCATCACGGCTTCGCCCGGGAAGTGCCCCTCGAACTGGGGCTCGTTGAAGCTCACGTTCTTGATGCACTCGAAGCGGTCGCCGTCTTGCGACACGAAGGCGTCTACCATCAGGAACGGGTAACGGTGCGGCAGCACGCGCTTGACGATGCCCTCGATGTCGACCACGGGGCGAGTCTATCGCAAGCGTGCTCAGTCAGCGGGGGCGGCCAGCGCCGTGGCGACCTGGGGGTTGAGCCGCTGGATGAGGTCACTAGCCAGCGTCAGCGCTCGCAGGTCGTCCTCGAGCGTCCCGATGGGGGTTGCCGACAACCTGATGCGGGCCAGGAAGTGAGACAGTTCCTTTCGCAGGGGGTTGTCCTCGAAGATCACGTGGCGGTCGACGTGGACGTGGTTGTTGTCGTCGTTGCTCGGGCGCGGCTGGTAGATCGCCATCTCGGTGTGGGGCTCGCGCGCGAAATCGAGCCTGAAGGTGCGGTTGGCCTCCGCCACCACCAGAGAACGCTCGGCGTCGGGCGCCACCCTCGATGCCAGGAAGCGCGCGATGCAGCCGTTGGCGAAGACGATCTGGGCCGCCGCCACGTCCTCGAAGGGTGAGCCGTTGATGGTGTGGCCCGCCACGCCCACGGTGGCCACTGGGCTGTCGACCAGGCTGAGGACGATGTCTATGTCGTGGATCATGAGGTCGAGGATGACGCCTACGTCCCGGATGCGGGCGCTGGGCGTCAGCCGTCGTGCCTCTATCAGGTACGGGAGGCGTACCTCGAGACGCAGGCGCTGGACCGCCTTGTAGAAGCGCGTGATGTGCCCGACCTGCATGACCAACCCCAGCCTGCGGCTCTGCGCGGCCAGGGCCTTGGCCTCGCTCACCAGTGTCGCGACGGGCTTCTCGACGAGCACGTGCACGCCCTCTTCGAGCAAGCGGCTGGCGAGCTCGTGGTGCGTGCTGGTGGGGCTCGCAACGCTCGCCGCGTCGACCCTGACGGTGGCGAGCATCGAGCTCAGATCGGCGAAGGTGGCGCAGCCGTAGAGCTCGGCAGCCGCTCGGCGACGGTCCGCCTCCGGCTCCACGACCGCGTGCAGCTCCACGCCGGGAAGCGCGGCGTACACGTTCGCGTGGTAGCGGCCCATGACGCCGAACCCGACCACGGCAACGCGGAAGGTGTCGCTCACGAGGAGGGTCCCGAGTTGGGTGGGGTGTGGTGGGCGAGTAGCTGAAGCATGAAGGCGACGTGGGCGGCGTGCGAACCCCGTTCGATGGTCAGGGACCCGAGGAGCGGACGCCCCAGGAGCGCGAGGTCGCCGATCGCGTCGAGCGCCTTGTGGCGTGCGGGCTCGTCCGGCCATCGCAAAGGCGCGGACGGTCCCTCATCACCGAAGACGATACCACGGCCCTCCTCGGCACCGCGCAGGCCGCCGGCGGCGCGCAGCGCTCGGTACTCCTCAAGCGTCGCGAAGGTGCGTGCGTCGAGCAGCGCGTCGAAGCTCTCGGGACCGCCGCGCCAGCTCTGCCGGCCGATCGCCGGGTGCGGGTAGTCGACCTCCACGCCCAGGCTCTCGGCGCCTGGGGTCAGCTGGAAGCGCGTCTCGCCGTGCGAGAAGTCTGCGGGTGCCGCGAACGTTAGGGGGGCGGGTGCTTCGGGCGGAGCCCCGAGGGCCGCGACAGGCTCGCGCCAGGGTCCTGCCGACCCGTCCAGTACCGGCAGCTCCGGACCCTCGACCTCGACCACCACACCGCTCCAGAAGCCCGCGACGCGTAGCGCGGCGAGCAGGTGTTCCACCATGGCGAGCTCCGTACCGGGACCGCCCAGCACGGTGCAGCGCCTCGTCGCGACCACCGCCTCCGGGCGGGCGATCAGCTCGCAGCCGCCGGTACGGAAGCGCATGGGGCCCTCGGCGCGGTGAAGCCACACCCGAGCGGGGCTGCCCGTGTTGAGCCCCACGCCCTCCACGACCGTTGCGCTCACCGGTCGGCGTCGTCCTCCCCGGCAGTGTTGGTGCCACCGGCACCCGGGGCGCCGCGGGCGGTCTTGGCGCCGCCGGCAGCTGGGGTGCCGCGGGTACCTCGTACCGTCTGCCAGATCGACTCCAGGCGCCCGATCAGGTAGAGCTCACGCACGAAGCGCCTGAAGGGCTGGGCGGGCCATCCGCCCCAGGTCTCGCCCGCAGGCACGTCCTTGGTCACCCCCGCGCGGGCGGCCAGGCGGGCGCCGGTACCGACCTCCACGCCTTCACCCACCCCCACCATGGCGGCCAGCACGGCTCGGTCGCCGATCCGCGCGCTACCCGCTATGCCGGTCATGCCCACCACCACCACGTCCTCGCCGATGGTCACGTTGTGGCCGATCTGCAC
>SKSV01000211.1 GCA_007122815.1 Trueperaceae bacterium
CGCCGACCGGGAACGCGAGGGCCGTGCTCGTGGCGCGCAGGCGAGCGCCGAACCGCGAGACTCCGAGAAGCAGGACGACCCCTTCGCGGAGCTCGCCAAGCGCCTCGACGAGGCCAGGAAACGGGTGCGTGACGCCTCGTCCGGTCAGAGCCAGAGCACTCAGCCCAGCTCCCGCACGGGTCAGCAGCACCAGCCGGGGCGTACGATCGCGACGCCTGTGCAACCCGCGCAGGCGACACCGTCCATACTCGGCTCGTCGCGGGCGCGCCGTGAGGCGTCCGGGGGTGACCGGAGCCGCTCCGAGTCGCAAAGAGCGGCGCCCGATCGCAGCGCGACCCGGCAGGACCCCCGCGGGCGGCCGACGCAACGACCCCGTACGAAGTTCGCCGAAGACGCGCCCGCGCTCGAGGTCGAGCGCGGGCGGAGGGCGCTGATCGGCGGGTCCGATCGCCGCGACCGTGAGATCGCGCGGATGCGCGCGAAGGACCTGGTGCAGCTCGACCCCAGTTCCTTCCGGAAGGGCATGATTTGGCACTTGGTCTTGAGCGACCCACTGGCGTTCCGGAACCGGAGGAAGCCATCGCCGCCAGCGTCACGCTGAAGCTCCGGGGCCCGACCGAGGCACTGCGCCTGTTCGGCCGCAACGACGAGCACCTGCGTGCCCTGCGCGGCCGCTTGCGGGCCAAGGTCATCGCGAGGGGCGACGAGTTGCGCCTGACCGGCGCTCCAGAGGCCGTGGCGGAGGCGGAGCGCACCTTCCGCTCGCTCCTGGCGACGATCAGGTCAGGCGGCGAGGTGCACGGTGTCGAACTCGAGCACGCCGACCTGGAGCGCTTCGAAGCGCCTGAAGCCGACGACGGCGAGCAGGCGGCAGTGGGCCTCCCCGGCCGCACGCGCCCCAAGACGGTGAACCAGCGCCGCTACGTCAACGCTATCCGCGATCACCCCATAACCTTCGGCATCGGGCCCGCGGGGACCGGCAAGACGTACCTTGCGGTCGCCATGTCGGTGCACGCGCTCACCTCCCGGCAGGTGAAGCGCGTCATCCTCACCCGCCCCGCGGTGGAGGCGGGCGAGCACCTCGGCTTCCTGCCCGGCGACCTGCAAGCCAAGATCGATCCCTACCTGCGACCCCTCTACGACGCGCTCTACGACATGATGCCCCCTGACCGCGTCGACCAGCTGCTGGAGACCGGCACGATCGAGGTCGCGCCGCTCGCCTTCATGCGCGGCCGCACGCTGAACGACGCCTTCATCATCTTGGACGAGGCGCAGAACACCACCCCGGAGCAGATGAAGATGTTCCTCACCCGCATGGGGTTCAACAGCCGCGTGGTGGTAACCGGCGACCGCACCCAGGTCGACCTGCCGGGCAACATCGACAGCGGCCTCCGGGTGGCCGAGCGCATACTCGCGGGAATCGAGGGCCTCACCTTCGTCGACTTCGACGATGCCGACGTCGTGCGGCACCCGCTGGTGGCGCGCATCATCCGCGCCTACGAGCGCGATGCTTGACGAGCGCGTGCGCCGCTCGGCCCTCAGGCGGGCGCTCGGCTGGTCGCTGGCCGTGGCGGTGCTCGCAGCGCTGGTCTACTCCGTCTACGTAGAGCGCCGAGGGGCGCTGCTAGAGATCGGAGATCCCAGCCCGCAAGCGTACGTGACGCCGGTGGACCTGCTGGTACCTGACCGGATCGCGACCGAGCGGGAGCGGCAGGCCACGCGTGCGCAGGTCTCCACCATCTACTCCGTCGACCGCACGCTGCAGCAGATGGTACTGACCTCTTTGGCGTCGCTCGACCTCCCCGAGGAGAGCGTCCAGGTGGTCGTCGAGCGCTACACCGCCAGGGAGGGAGTGCGTCCTGACGAGATCCCCGCTCTGATCGAAGAAGCCGCGGCAGCAACGCCCGACCAGCAGCGCGCTGAGGTGGAGGCGCTGCTCGCAGATCGGCTGGTCGCCACCGCCAGCCCGAACGAGCGTCTGACGGAGGCCGCCCGCGCCGCCGCCGCAGCGGCGGTGCCGGTTCGCATGCAATCTCTCGAGGCAGGCCAGGTGATCGTGCGCGAGGGAGAGACCCTCACCGACGAGCACCTGCGCACCCTCGAGGCCGCCGGCATCTACTCGCCGCGCGTCGACGCGGTCAGCCGCACGGTGCTCGTGGTCATCGGCAGCCTGCTGCTCGCGGCCCTGCTCGCGGTGCCCGCCCTGTACGCCGTCGAGCGCCTGGCGCCGCAGCTGAGCAGGCGCCAGCTGCTCTTCGTGATCGGCATGACCTTGCTGCTCCTGGTGCTCCAGCGCCTCGCGTTCCTAGGTTCGGCGAGCTTCGTCTTCGTGCTTGCGGTGCCGGTGCTGATAGCCGTCCTGATCGACGAGACCACGGCACTCCTCTGGGCGCTGTGGGTCTCGATAGTCACGGCGGTGCTGGTGCCCGCGTCACCCCTCGTCACGCTCCTCGCGGCTTCGGTCGGCTCCCTTGCCGCCGTGGCGGGCGTGCGCCTGGTGAGCAACCGTGCGGGCGTCTTCCTGGCTGGGCTGCTCGGTGGCGTGGCGGGCGGCGTGGCGCTGGTGGTGACGGTGCTCCTGGGCGGCGGCCTCTCGCCCATCGGCGCAGCAACCGCGTTCGGGGTCTTCCTGCTGGGTGGCGTCGTGGCCGGTGTGCTCGCGCTCGGTCTGCTGCCCCTCGCCGAGAGCGTGTTCGAGTTCCTCACCGACTTCCGCCTGCTCGAGCTCTCGCGCTCCAGCCATCCCCTGCTCCAGCGTCTCCTGCTGGAGGCGCCGGGCTCGTACCAGCACTCGCAGATCATCGCCAACCTGGTCGAGCAGGCCGTCGGCGCCATCGGCGGCAACACCCTCGTGGCTCGCGTGGGCGCGCTCTACCACGACGTTGGCAAGATGCGCCGACCGCAGTTCTTCGTAGAGAACC
>SKSV01000373.1 GCA_007122815.1 Trueperaceae bacterium
CACCAACGCAAGTTTCGCGAGTTGAACTGCCTCCCGCACCCTGCTGAGCATCCGCACGGTGCTGGCGTTGACGTCTTGCAGCTCCTTCTCGAGGACGTTCATGACGTCTTTTACCATGGCCTAATCGGTCTCGAGCTGGGGGCCGAAACACGAGCGCTCTAGCTCGTCGCGCGCGCTGCGCAGCGCCAGGTCCCGCCACGCGGAGCGTAAGCGCGGCTCGCCCGAGAGTTGCGCTGTCGCCCAGGCTCCCGCCGCGAGTCCCCAGCGGTGGAGGGGCCGCAGCCAAGCCGGTCCGTGGCGCCGCGTGAACGCGTAACCGCCCCGCAGCCCCTCGAGGCGGAAGGTGAGTCGGGCCGTGCCGGAGGAGCCACCCAGGTGGACGACCTCGGTCGCTACCAGGCGGCAGCGCCAGCCTGCCCGACGTGCGCGAACGCACCACTCCAGGTCCTCGTTGTAGAAGCGCAGGCGCGGGTCGAAGCCGCCCACGGCGTGCAGGGCGTCCAGCCGGAGGAGTTGCACGCATCCCGCCAGCCAGGGAACCTCGACGCCGCCGCCGCGGCCTCGCCCGCGCCAGCGCGCGCGGGCGTAATGCCAGCGGTAGGGGAGCCCCATGTCCTGGAGGCGGCCGTCGGCGGTCATGGGCAGCGGACCCGCGGCGGCGACGCTAGGCTCCTCCAGCGCCCTGCGCAGTTCTGGCAGCGTGTCTTCGGTGACGAGCACGTCGGCGTTCATCTGCAGCAGGAGCGGCTGGCGCGCGGCGCGAGCCGCGGCGTTGACCGCGGCGGAGTAGCTGTGGTTAGGCACGCTGAGCCACTCGAGCCGCGGGTGTGCGCCGTCGAGCTGTGACGCCAGCGTTGGGTCGAAGGCGGTGTCCACCACGCGCACGAGCGTCGTCGGAGCCGCCGTCGCCAGGCGTTCCAGCGCTCGCGCCAACAGTTCGGGGGTGCGATGGTGGACGACGGCGACCTCGAGCGCCTGGTCGGGCATGAGCTGAGCATGTCACGGGCGTACGGCTGCCACGGACGCCCCACGCTTCTCACGCCCTTCCCACGTGGTTGGGCAGATGCGCGCGATAGCCTGCTCGCCGTGCCCCGCCCGATCGAAGCGCGTCTCGCCGCCGGCCCCCTGCAGGGCCGGCGGCAACGCGTCGGAGTGGCGCTCGGTGGCGGCAGCGCGCGCGGTTACGCCCACATCGGCGCGCTCGTAGCACTCGAGCGGCACGGGGTGCGGCCCGACGTCGTCGCCGGGACGAGCTTCGGAGCGATAGTCGGGGCCATGTACGCGAGCGGCCGGTCGCTCGCGAGCCTGCGCAGCGAGGCCGAGCGGCTGCGAAGGCGCGACGTCTTCCCCCACATCTTCGACTTCGGCCTGAACCGCGCGGCGCTGTTGCGCGGTGAGCGCCTGCAGGCCTACTTCGAGCGCCTCGTGGAGGGCCGCCACTTCGAGGACTGCCGGGTGCCGCTGCTCGTGGTGGCCACCGACCTGGACGACGGCGAGCGGGTGGTGATCCGCTCGGGCCCGCTGGCGCCGGCGTTGCGCGCCAGTGCGACCCTACCGGGCGTGTTCGCGCCGGTCCTCCTGGACGGAAGGCGCCTGGTCGACGGCGGCATCGGATCACCCGTCCCGCTCGAGACTCTCCGCGACGAAGGGGTAGACCTCGCTCTCGGGGTCGGAGCGGGCGTCGAGCCGCGTGACTCGACCGCGCTGGCGCTCGTGCGCCAGGGCTTGTCGGGCGCCCCGGGCAGGGCGCTCCGTGCCCGCCTGGCGCGAGCCAGGGGCGCTGGCCACTGGGGTGGGCTGGCGCGGGGTCTGGCGTTGAGCTTCGAGGCTTGGGCGAACGCCAGCGAGGCGCTCGCGGAGGGTGAGGGCGACGGGGTGCACGTGCAGACGCGTCCGCCGATCTCCTGGATGCGTTTCGACCTCGCCGCTCGTGCGATCAGCGCCGGTGACGCGGCGATGGAGAGCGCCTGGCCACGACTTCGCGGTTCGTTCGGCGGCGGCGCCCCTGGAGCGGCGGAGGCGCCATAGCCGTGCCTCGCGGCGGGAGCGTCAGAGGATGCGCTTGCCCATCACGCTGGCGGCAAGTTCGACCATCACCGAAGCTGTCCGGTTCTGGGCGTCCAGGGTCGGGTTGACCTCCACCAGGTCGAGCCCGCTCAGCCTGCCGTCCAAGGCGATCAACTCCATGAGCAGGTGCGCCTCGCGGTAGGTGAGGCCTCCGACCACCGGGGTACCCACGCCCGGAGCCAAGGCCGGGTCGAGCACGTCTGCGTCCAGCGAGACGTGCAGGCGCTCGACGTGGGCAAGGGCCTCCAGCGCGGAGTCGGCCACAGCGCTGAGGCCGCGCTGGTCGATGTCGCTCATGGTGAGCACCCTGAGCCCCAGTTGCCCGACCAGCTGGCGCTCGCCCGGGTCGAGGCTGCGCACACCTATGAGCACCACGTCCTCGGGCCGCAGCGGCACGGCCTCGCCGCAAGCGGCGAGGAGCCGTTCGTCCCCGCGTCCCAGGAGGTGGGCGAGCGGCATGCCGTGTACGTTGCCACTGGGGCTGTTCTCCGGCGTGTTGAGGTCGCCGTGGGCGTCGATCCAGAGCACGCCGGTGCGGCCACGCTCGCTGGAGTGGGCCACCGAACCCAACGAGACCGAGTGATCCCCGCCCAGGAGCACGGGCGTGGCGTCGTCAGCGAGGCTGGCGAGAGCTTCGCGGGTGCGGATCGTGGTGGCGGCGATCGCCTCCACGAAGCGCACTGCCCCGGGCGTGCCCTGGCTAGCGGGCAGCGTCTCCACCACGGGCACCTCTACGTTGCCGTGATCGACCACGCGGGCGCCTGTGTCGCGCAGGGTGTCGGCGAGGCGCGCCAGCCGCAGGGCGGACGGGCCCATGTCGACCCCCCGTCGGCCCGCACCGAGGTCCATGGGAACGCCGAGCACGTGTAGCGGGCGCCTGGTGGGGTTCATGCCTCTCCAGGTTCGAGCCAAGCGCGGCCGTCGCGTTCGAGGAGCGTGAGGGCGGGCAACGGCCCTGAGGATCCGGCCGGGTAGGGCGCCGGATCGTCGGCAGGGGTCGCGAGTATCGGCTCGACCACGCGCCACTGCGCCTCGATCTCGTCCGCGCGCATGAAGAGCGTCGCGTCGCCTCGCAAGACGTCGGCTAGGAGGGTCTCGTAGGCGTCTGGTACGCCTCCCTCGAAGCGCTCTCCGTAGCTGAAGTCGAGGCTGACGCGCTCGAGCGAGATGCCCTGCCCCGGCACCTTCGCGTTGAAGCGGAAGCTGATGCCCTCATCGGGCACCAAGCGGAGCACCAGTCTGTCGGCGGGGAGCGGTTCGGGTAAGCCATCGAACGGCACGTGTGGGGGGCGCTTCAGGTGCAGGACGATCTCCGAAGACTTCGCGGAGAGCCGCTTGCCCGAGCGGACGTAGAAGGGCACACCGGCCCAGCGCCAAGTGCCGACGGAGAAGGAGGCTGCCGCGTAGGTGGGCACGTTCGAGTCGCGCGCTACGCCCTCCTCCTCGCGGTAACCGGACATGCCGTTCGCCGCCTGGTACTGCCCGAGCACGACGTCCTCGGGAGCGAGGCAGCTGGTCGCCCTGAGGACCTTGACCTTCTCGTCGCGCACCGCGTCGGCGTCGTAGCGGGCGGGGGGTTCCATCGCCACCAGCGCGAGCAGTTGCAGCAGGTGGTTCTGGAACACGTCCCGCACCACGCCCGCCTCCTCGTAGAAGGCGCCGCGCCCCTCCACGCCGATCGACTCGGCCATGGTTATCTGCACGTGGTCAACGTAGCGGTTGCTCCAGATGGGCTCGAAGAGCGAGTTCGCGAAGCGCAGCACCGCCAGGTTCTGAGCCGTCTCCTTCGCGAGGTAGTGGTCGATGCGGAAGACCTGCGACTCGTCGAAGACGGCGCGAACGTCGGCGTTCAGGGCTCGCGCGGAAGCGAGGTCGTTCCCGAAGGGCTTCTCGACGACCAAGCGCCTGTTCGAGCGCTCTGGGCCCGCCAGCCCGGCCTCCGCCAGCCCGCGAACTATCGCCTCGTAAGCCTCGGGCGGCGTCGAGGTGTAGTACACGTGAGCGTCGATGCCGAGCTCCTCGAGGCGGGCCGCCAGGCTCGCGAAGCCCTCTGGGTCGTAACCGCCTCGCACGGCGACGATCCGCTCGGACAGCTCCGCCCAGGAGCTCTCGTCGAAGTCGTCGACGTGCTCGCGCGCAGCGCGCGTCAGGCGCTCGCGCAGCGCCTCGTCGTCCTCGACGCTGCGGGCGTAACCGACGATTCGCGTGCTCGGGTGGAGGTCTCCCGAGCGGTGGAGCGCGTAGAGGGCGGGTAGGAGCTTCCGGGAGGCGAGGTCGCCGGTGACCCCGAAGATCACGAACGAGCACTCTGGAGCGGTTCCCATCGCAGCACGCTAGCACGCCCTGGCGGCGCTCGGCCGCGCGCGTGGTAGACTCCGCGGCCGTGTGGCTGGGAGGTCGCTAGTGACGCACGAACTGGAGGAGAGCCTGCGCAGGCTGGCTCGTGGCAGCGAACGGATGGTACCCGAGGGCGAGCTCGAGGAGAAGCTTCGCGCGAGCATGCAGTCGGGTGAACCGCTGCGCGTGAAGCTAGGGGTCGACCCATCCACGAGCGACCTGCATCTGGGTCACGCGGTCGTCCTGCGCAAGATGCGGCAGTTCCAGGACCTCGGTCACAAGGTGGTGCTGATCATCGGCGACTTCACCGCCACCATCGGCGACCCTTCTGGGCGCTCCAAGACGCGGCCGCAGCTCAGCCTCGAGGAGACACGCCGCAACGGCGAGACCTACCTCGCGCAGGCCGTCGCGGTGTTGGACGACGACCCGGAGCGGCTCGAGATACGGCACAACTCCGAGTGGCTCGCCGGTCTCGACTTCGCGGAGCTGGTGCGCCTCGCCTCCACCATCACGGTGGCGCGCATGCTGGAGCGCGACGACTTCACCAACCGCTACCGGGATGGCACCGCCATCAGCCTTCACGAGTTCCTCTACCCTTTGGCGCAGGCGTACGACTCGGTTGCGGTCAGGGCGGACGTCGAGCTCGGTGGCACCGACCAGCTCTTCAACCTGCTGGTGGGTCGCGACGTGCAGCGCGCCTACGGCCAGGCGCCCCAGGTGGCCTTGACGGTCCCGCTGCTCGAGGGCACCGACGGAAGCGAGAAGATGTCGAAGTCCCTGGGCAACACCATCGGCCTGACCGAGACTCCCGAGGACGTGTTCACCAAGGCGATGCGCGTTCCCGACCGGCTGCTGCTGAAGTACGTGACGCTCTGCACCGACCTGGAGGTCGACGCGATGGAGCCCCTTCTGGACAGCGACCCGGTTGGCGCGCACCGCAGCTTCGCTCGAGCTCTCGTCACGCTCTACCACGGTAGCGAGGCGGTGCCCGCCGCCGAGAGACGCTACGACGAGGTGGCCAAGGGAGCGCTGCCGAGCGAGCTCGCGGAAGTCGAGGTGGGGGAGGACGTCGCGCCCGGCGGCCGCGTCGAGGCAGCCGCTCTCGCGCTGCACCTGGGTTTCGTGCCGAGCAAGGGGGCAGCACGGCGCCTGATCGACAACCGCGGCCTGCGCGTCGACGGCACTCCGCTTGCGGACCGCAGCGCGGTGCTGGACCTGCGAGAGCGCCCCAGCTTCGTGTTCCAAAGCGGCAAGAACACCTTCGTGAGGGTCGTCTGGCGCCCGGCCTGACGGTCCCACCCCCGGTTTGACGTCCCGCCCGGCATGACGGCCCCGCCCGGCCTGGCGTCTGCGCCCGGCTCGACGTCCCGCCGGGTTTGACGTCCCGCCCGACTCGACGTCGGGCGCGTTCAGCCCTGCCAGGCGGGTAGCTTGCTCGCGGCGAGCACGTTGCGCGGCTTGGCGTAACGCGGCAGGCCGTTCTCGTAAGGTGGGTAGTCCTCGCCCTGGATGAGCGGCGAGAGGTAAGCGCGGCACGCTGCGGTGATGCCGTAACCGTCGTCGGTGATGTACTCGGCAGGCATCTTCTTCTCGACGTTGGCGACCTGGTCGAGGTCGGCTTCGCCCACCTCCCAGCGGTACGGATCGTCGGAGAGCCGGACGATTATCGGCAGCTTCCCGTGCACACCGTCGAGTGCCATCTCGACCGCGGCCTTGCCCATGGCGTACGCCTGCTCGACGTCGACCGCGGAGGCGATGTGCCGCGCGGCGCGCTGCAGGTAGTCCGCGACGGCCCAGTGGAACTTGTAGCCCAGCCGGCCGCGCACGACCTCGGCTAGGTGAGGTGCGACGCCGCCGAGCTGAGCGTGGCCGAAGGCGTCCTTGACACCGCTCTCGGCGACGAAGCTGCCGTCAGCGCGGCGAACGCCTTCCGAGGCGACTATCACGCAGCCGCCGGCCCGCTCGACGGTCGCGCGCACCTCGTCGACGAAGCGGTCTTCATCGAAGGTGATCTCCGGGAAGAGGATGATGTGCGGAGGCCCATCGCGGTTCTCGGCGGCGAGCCCACTCGCTGCGGCGATCCAGCCAGCGTGGCGGCCCATGACCTCGAGGATGAAGACCTTCGTCTGGGGCATCGAGGCGACGTCGATGCCGGCCTCGAGGGTCGAGATGGCCACGTACTTCGCCACCGAGCCGAACCCGGGGCAGGTGTCGGTGATGGGGAGGTCGTTGTCGACCGTCTTCGGGACCCCCAGACAGGTGAGCGGGTAGTCCATGGAGCGTGCGACCTGCGAGACCTTGTTGGCGGTGTCCATGGAGTCTCCACCGCCGTTGTAGATGAACGTGCCGATGTCGTGCGCCCTGAACACCTCGATCAGGCGCTGGTACTCTGCGGCGCTCTCTACGACGCTCTTGAGCTTGTAGCGCACCGAGCCGAAGGCCCCGCCGGGGGTGTGGCGCAGCGCCGCGATCGTCTCCGCGGACTCCTTGCCGGTGTCTATGAGCTCCTCGCGCAGGGCGCCGACGATGCCGTTACGGCCGGCGAAGACGTTGCCAATCCGGTCGGGGTTCTGGCGGGCCGTCTCGATCACGCCGCAGGCGGTGGCGTTGATGACGGACGTGACGCCGCCTGACTGCGCGTAGAAGAGGTTGCGCTTATCGTTCATCCTGCCTCCGGGGGGTGCGCCTGACGGCGGCACAGTTCGCTAGCCTACCAAAGACGAGCCTGGAGTGCTGAGCGCCAATGCGTGTCACACGCGTGTAGCACTGCCGCGAGGGCGGCCTCACCGCGGCGCCGCGTACGTGCGAAGATTAGGTATGGTCGTCACAGGCTTGCCGTCTCCACCGGAGGAACGTCGACTCGCGCTGGTGCCGCCCGCGGTGCAGCGTCTGATCAACATGGATCACGAGGTCTGGTTGCCGCAAGGCTACGGCTCGTCGCTGAACCTGGGCGACGAGGCGTTCGCGGAGGCCGGCGCCAAGCTCGTCCCGCCCAGCGAGGCGCGTGCGGGGGCCGATATCGCGCTGGTCGTGTCGCCGCCAGAGCCCGAGGCCCTCGAGGGGCTCAAGCCCGGTACCTTCGTGATGGGCTTCCTCGACCCGTTCTTCTCGCTCCCCACCGTTCGTGCGCTCGCCGACGCGAAGCTGCGCGGGATGTGCGTCGAGCTCATGCCTCGCTCGACCTACGCGCAGAAGATGGACGCGCTCTCGTCGCAGGCGAGCCTGGCGGGTTACGTGGCGGTGGTGCTGGCGGCGGAGCGCATCGACAAGGTGCTCCCGATGATGTCGACGCCCGCGGGCACCATCGCTCCGGCGCGGGTGTTCGTAGTGGGTGTAGGCGTGGCGGGGCTGCAGGCGATCGCCACCGCGAAGCGCCTGGGCACCCGCGTGGACGCTTACGACACGCGTCCGGTGGTGGCCGAGCAGGTGCGTTCGCTGGGGGCGCGCTTCGTGGAGTTCGACCTCGGCGGTGACCAGGGCGAGACGGAGCAAGGCTACGCGAAGGCGCTTACGGAGGAGCAGCTCGCCAGGCAGCGCGAGCAGATGGCCAAGGTCGTAGCGCAGAGCGACGTGGTCATCACCACCGCGCAGGTGTTCGGTCGGCCGGCGCCGCGGATCCTGGATGCAGCAGCGATCTCGGGCATGAAGCCCGGGTCGGTGGTGATCGATCTCGCCGCCTCCACCGGCGGCAACGTCGAAGGTACCGTGCCGGGTGAAGAGGTAGTCACGGACGAGGGCGTCCGCATCGTCGGCCTGCATCCGCTGCCCGCGTCGGTGGCCCGTGACGCCAGCCTCATGTACGCGGCCAACCTGGTCTTCCTGATCGAGCACGCCTGGGACGACGGCGTGCTCAAGAGCGTCGACGAGGACGACATCGTCGACTCCGTGCTCCTCACCGACGAGGGCGCCGTGCGGCACGAGGCCGTGCGCGCGCAGATGGAGGCTTCCGCGTGAACCCACTGCTGCTGTTCGTGTTCGTGCTCGCGGTGTTCCTGGGCCTGGAGCTGATCAACAAGGTTCCGTCGCAGTTGCACACGCCCCTGATGTCCGGCTCCAACGCGATCTCCGGCATCACCATCGTCGGCGCGATCGTCGCGGCGGGGGAGGGCGGGATCGTGCCCACCATCCTGGGCACCATCGCCGTCGCGGCTGCCACCATCAACGTCATCGGCGGATACTTGGTCACCGAGCGGATGTTGGGCATGTTCAAGGTCGGGAAGGGCAGCTGACGTGGCGGCTTGGCAGGTCTTCGCCTATATAGCTGCCTCGATCCTCTTCATCACCGGCCTGAAGATGCTGAGCCGTCCGGAGACGGCGAGGCGCGGTAACCGCCTATCCGCGGTCGGCATGTTGATCGCGGTGGTGGCGACGCTGGCTGCGGGTGGGCTGGACTACACCTGGATCGTGGTCGGGCTCGTGATCGGGGCCGCGGTCGGCGCCGTGGCGGCGCGCCGGGTGCAGATGACGGGCATGCCAGAGATGGTGGCCCTGCTCAACGGTTCCGGTGGTCTGGCGTCCATGCTGGTGGGTTGGGCGGAGTACGTGCGGACCACCGACGTGGCCACCTTCTCGGCGGTTGCGATCGTGTTCACGGTCCTGATCGGCGGCATCGCCGCCTCCGGCTCGGTGGTCGCCTTCGGGAAGCTCAGCGAGCGCATCGATGGCAAGCCCTACCTCTTCCGCGGCCAGAAGCCGCTGAACGCTGCGCTGCTGGCCCTGGCTCTGGTGGCTGCGGGCTTCGTGATCGCCGACGCCGCGATCGTCGGCGGCGTGGGGGGCACGACCTTGGCCTTCGCGCTGGTGCTGCTGCTAGCGCTGGCTCTGGGGGTCCTGGTCGTCATACCGATCGGCGGTGCCGACATGCCGATCGTGGTGGCGCTGCTTAACAGTTACTCGGGCATCGCGGCCGCGGCCGCCGGCTTCGTGATCGACAACAACGTGCTGGTGGTGGCGGGCTCGCTCGTCGGTGCGTCGGGCTTCATCCTCACGACGATCATGTGCAAGGCGATGAACCGTTCGCTGGCGAACGTGCTCTTCGGCGGTTTCGGGGCGACGGTGACGGCGGGGAGCGCTGCTCAGGAGGGCTCGGTGAAGCCGCTCACCCCAGATGACGCCTACTACATCCTGGAGGCGGCGGACTCGGTGGTGTTCGTGCCCGGTTACGGCATGGCCGTCGCCCAGGCGCAGCACGTGGTGCAGGAGCTCGCCGAGTTGCTGATCAAGAACGGCGCCGACGTGCGTCACGCGATCCACCCGGTGGCGGGTCGCATGCCTGGTCACATGAACGTGCTGCTGGCTGAGGCGAACGTGCCTTACGAGCAGCTCGTCGAGCCGGAGGACGTCAACCCTGCGATGGAGACGGTGGACGTGGCGATCGTCATCGGCGCGAACGACGTCGTCAACCCGGCGGCCAAGGAGGACCCGTCGTCGCCGCTCTTCGGCATGCCGATCATCGAGGTGGATCGCGCCCGCACGTGCTTCGTGCTAAAGCGCTCGATGAACCCAGGCTTCGCAGGTGTCGACAACGCGCTCTTCTTCAAGGACAACACGCGCATGATCTTCGGCGACGCCAAGGCGACGATCGCGGCGATGGTGTCGGCGTTCAAGGACGCGTGAGCGGGCTGGCTGTGGATCGTCGCCCGGGGACGATCGCGGCGATGGTATCGGCGTTCAAGGACGCGTGAGCGGGCTGGCTGTGGATCGTCGCCCGGGGACGATCGCCGCCATGGTGTCGGCGTTCAAGGACGCGTGAGCGGGTCCGTCAGGAAACTTGACACCAATAGACTCAAGTTTTAGTCTGGCGACATGAACGCGGATCGCCTGACCGAAACCACGGTGCAGCTAGTCGCCGCAGCCCAGGGAGCGGCGAAGACGCGCGGTCACCAGCAGGTGACCGCGCTGCACCTCGCCAGCGCCTTGCTGGCCGACCCGAGCGGCCCCTGCGCGCGCGTGCTGGAGCGCGCCGGGGGTGACCTCAAGCAGGCCCAGGCCGCGCTCGACGCTGGTCTCAACAGGCTCCCAAAGGTGTCGGGAGCCGACGCTCAGTACATGGCGCCCGAGCTGGCTGCCACCTTCGAGGAGGCGGAAGCGCTAGCGCGCGAGTGGGGCGACTCCTTCGTCGCCGCAGACGCGCTTCTCGTCGCCCTGCGCCGCAAGGGTGGCGACGCGCTGGCTGCGCTTCCCGGCGCGGAACAGCTCGCGGAGGCCGCCACCGAGATCCGGCAAGGCCGAAGCGTCGACACCCGCACCGCCGAGTCGTCCTTCGAGGCCCTCGAGCGCTACGGTATCGACCTCACACAGCGCGCTCGCGACGGCAACCTCGACCCGGTCATCGGGCGCGACGAGGAGATCCGGCGCACGATCCAGATCCTCCTGCGCCGCACCAAGAACAACCCCGTGCTGATAGGCGAGCCCGGCGTCGGTAAGACCGCGATCGCCGAAGGCCTGGCGCAGCGCGTCGTTAACAAGGACGTGCCGGTGGGCCTCCAGGGCAAGCGCGTCATCCAGCTAGACATGGGTAGCCTGCTCGCCGGGGCCAAGTACCGCGGGGAGTTCGAGGAGCGCCTCAAGGGCGTGATCCAGGAGACGG
>SKSV01000115.1 GCA_007122815.1 Trueperaceae bacterium
GTCGCTGACGACTTCGTGACGCTCGAGGACGGCACGGGGATCGTCCACCTGGCCCCCGCCTACGGCGACCTCGAAGTCGGTCGCCGGCACGCGCTACCCACCGCCTGGTCCGTCGACCTGACGGGCAAGGTCATGCCCGAGGTGAGGCCCGCCGAGCAGCCCGAGGGCGGTGACGGCCCCTACGCCGGGGCCTGGTTCAAGGACGCCGACGCCGACATCACGCGTGACCTGCTCGAGCGCGGACACATGTTCGCACACGACACGGTGCACCACACCTACCCCTTCAACTGGCGCGACGGTACGCCGCTCATGAACGTCGTCAAGAAGAGCTGGTACGTGCGCACCTCGCGCTTCCGTGAACAGCTGATGCGCACCAACGACGCCATCAACTGGTACCCCGATCACATCCGAACCGGCCGTTTCGGCAAGTGGCTCGAAGGCAACGTGGACTGGGCGCTCTCACGCGAGCGCTACTGGGGCGCGCCGCTGCCGATCTGGCGCGGCGAAGACGGCAGCCTCGTCTGCGTCGGCAGCGTGGCGGAGCTCTCGGAGCTTACGGGGCGCGACCTGAGCGAGCTCGACCTGCACCGTCCCGCGGTGGACGAGATCGAGTTCGAGCGCGATGGGGTGACCTACCGGCGCGAACCGTACACCGTCGACGTCTGGTTCGAGTCCGGCGCCATGCCGTACGCCCAGTGGCACTACCACGGGCGCGAGGGGGCGGCCGAGGACGCGATGAGCGAGCACTTCCCTGCCGACTACATCTGCGAAGCCATCGACCAGACCCGGGGCTGGTTCTACAGCCTGCACGCGCTCGCCACCCTCCTGACCCACGATGGCAGCGACGGCTTGCCCCGTGGACCGCTCGCCGACCTCGAGCCGAACACCAGCGCCTTCAAGAACGTGATAGTGCTCGGACACATCGTCGACGAGAAGGGCGAGAAGATGTCCAAGTCGAAGGGGAACGTGGTAGACCCCTTCGCGGTCCTCGACGAGCAGGGAGCCGACGCGCTGCGCTGGTACCTGTTCGCGAGCAGCCCCCCAGAAGCGACGAAGCGCTTCAGCAAAGCGCTGGTCGAGGAGGCTCAGCGCGACTTCTTCTCCACCCTCTGGAACACCTACGGCTTCTTCGTGCTGTACGCCAACCTGGACCGCCCAGACCTGCGAACCCAGGTCCCCGAGGGCGCGTACAGCGTCAGCGACCGCTGGCTCACGGCGCGACGCGAAGCGTTGACGCGCGACGTCACGACGTCGTTGGAGGCCTTCGACCCCACCAGCGCCGCTCGCGCGTTGCGCTCCTTCGTGGTGGACGACTTGTCGAACTGGTACGTGAGGCGCAACCGCAGGCGCTTCTGGCGCGGCGACGGCGGCGCCGACGCGCTGGCCGCCTACCGAACGCTCTACGAGGCGCTCATGCGCGTCGCCACCCTGATGGCGCCGCTCGCACCGTACATGGCCGAGGAGCTCTGGCAGAACCTGGTTCGTAACGTCGAGCCCGATGCCGCGGCTTCGGTTCACCTCGCCGACTGGCCCCACTGGGATGAGGCTCTGCTCGACGAAGAGCTCATCCGCGATGGTGCCGTGCTGCAACGCGTGGTGGAGCTCGGTCGTGCGGCGCGCGCGGCGAGTGGGCACAAGGTCCGCCAACCTCTGCCCGAAGTCCTGGTGAGGGTGCGAAGCGAGGCCGAACGACTCGGTGTCACCAGGCTGGAAGACCAGCTCCGGGAGGAGCTCAATGTGAAGCGCGTGCGTTACCTGGGGCTCACGGACGGCTTCCTGGAGTACACCGTGAAGCCGAACCTGCCGCTGCTCGGCAGGCGGCTCGGGAAACGCATCCCAGCTCTGCGCGCCGCCTTGGCGGAGGCAGACGCGGGCGCCATCGCCGCGGCGGTCCACGAAGGCCGCCCGGTCACGCTCGCGGTGGACGGGGAGGAGCTCACGCTGGAGAGCGAGGCGTTCCTGCTCGACGCCCGCAGCCCCGAAGGTTTCGCGGCCATCGAGGACCGCGGCTACCTGGTGGCGCTCGACACCGAGCTGACACCCGAGCTGGTCCGCGAGGGCCTCTCGCGCGACGCCGTTCGGTTGGTGCAGGACGCACGCAAGCAAGCGGGCCTGGAGGTCTCCGACCGCATCGAGCTCTGGCTCCGCGCCAGCGACCCGGTGGCGCATGAAGCGCTCGCGGAGCACGACTCCGCGTTGAGCAGCGAGACGCTGGCTGAGCGCTTGGTGCACGGCGGGCAGCCTCCCACCGACGCCTTCGCGCTTGCGGCGCCGCTCGGGCAAGGTGAGTTGCACATAGCTCTCAGGCGGGTTCCCGAAGCGTCGTGAGCCACCCCGGTCGGGCGAGGAAGGACCTCGCGCGTGGCCCGGCAGCACTGGGCGGCGTCCGGGACACCTTGCCCGTGCCCTCACGGGCTATCATGGCGGCTGGATGCAACGCCGTCCGGTCCGTCCTGGACGGCGCGCGTGCGCAGAACAGCGCAGCGCATCCACAATAGGAGGTACTTCATGAAGATCGGTATCAACGGCTTCGGACGCATCGGGCGTCAGGTCTTCCGGATCGCCCACGCTCGAGGCCTGGAGATCGTGCTCGTCAACGACCTCATGCAGAACGCCAGCATGGCGAACCTGCTCCGCTTCGACTCCAACTACGGGCGGTTCCCGGGCGAGGTCGCGCACGACGACGACAACCTGATCGTCGACGGCAAGAAGGTACGCGTCACCGCAGAACGCGACCCTGCCCAGATCCCCTGGGCGGACCACGGCGTCGACCTCGTGGTCGAGTCGACCGGCATCTTCACGAAGCGCGAGGCGGCCGCCAAGCACCTAGGCGGCAGCGTCAAGAAGGTGCTCATCAGCGCCCCGTCGCCCGACAGCGACTTCGACTTCATGGTCGGCGTCA
>SKSV01000092.1 GCA_007122815.1 Trueperaceae bacterium
ACACCCTGCTGGGGCTGTACTGCTCGCGCTTGGCGTCGAAGTTGAGGAGCTCCTCCTCGTCCTCCGAGGGGATCGTGGCGGTGCCGAACTGGACCTTCACGTCCTCCGCGCTGTCGAAGTCGAGGCCGAAGCTGCGCTGCACGGCGGCGGTGAAATCGTCGCCGGAGACGCCGATGTTGCGGTTCATCAGCACCCGCTCGCCGCGCACCAGCGTGATGGTGGTGTTGCTCGCCGCGATCTCAAGCACCACCCCGATCTCGTTCGCCTCGGTGTAGCCGGCTCCAGAGAGAGTCGTCTTGGTGAGGTGCTCGCCCAGGAGCGCTCCCTTGAGGGAGCGCAGCAGCGCGAAGGGCTTGATGTCGATCACCTGCGTCTCGAGGCTCGCTGCCCTCAGCACTTCGACCTGCTGGGTGAGCAGGTCGAGTCGCGCGGCGGCGATGATGACCTCTAGTTGACCACCCGCCTCGACGTCGTCCGGGTTGTCGAGCACGAAGAAGTCGAGCTCGACCTCGTCGATGGGGAAGGGGATGTAACGCTCCGCCTCCCACTTGATCGCCTCTTCCAACTCGGCGATCGTCATCTTCGGGACCATGATGTTACGAGTGATGGCCTGGCGGTTGCTGACCGCGGTCACGACGTGCCGCTTGCGGATGCCGGCCTCGTCGAAGAGGGCCTTGACTTCCGCGGCGAGCCCAGGGACATCGACGACCATGTCCTCCTGCACCAACCCCGGCGGCATCGGCCGCAGCGCCAGAGCTGCCAGGCTCGGCGGGTTCCCGGGACGCAACTCGACTACCTTGAGGGCGGAGGTTCCGATCTCGAGGCCGACGGCGTCGATCCTGGGTCTGAGGAAGCGCGAGAACCGATCGCGCGATGAGGCCATAGTCACTCCTCCCTGAGGACCTGCACGACTGTACCACCGCGGCTACACTACCTCGGGTGGAAATTTCGCACTGAGGCACGTACCAGTCGGCATTCTCACGTTCGTGGTCCGAGCGAGTCCGCGATACCCGCGGAGCGCACCCGAGCTGGGCTGCAGTTCGGGCATCACCCGCGCATGGTAGCGGTTCGGGGCATGCCCCACGTCCAGTTGCGGCCCAGGGCACGAAAGCGCCGTGCTCGACAGTATCTTGCTCAACCGGCGACGCTGCTTGCTCAACCGGCGACGCTGCGGGCGAGGTCGTTGAAGCGCACGTGCGAGCTGTGGAACTGCAGGTCGGCCGACCCCACCGGGCCGTTGCGCTGCTTGCCGATGATGATCTCCGCGATGCCCTGCTTCTCGGAGTGTGGGTCGTAGTACTCGTCGCGGTAGATGAACATCACCAGGTCGGCGTCCTGCTCGATCGCTCCGGAGTTGTGCGAGACGATCCCGTCGGCGAGCCACGAGGCGGGCCCGGGCACGCTGAGGTCGTAGGTCGTCTCCTGTCCAGCTGGCACTATCGCGAGTACCTCGTCCCACGTCAGGTCGGTGTCTGCAGCAGGCGCGCGCTGCGCCAGGGCCACGCGCTCGCCGTTCGAGATGGTGTCCAGGCGCCGCCAGCCGGCCTCGGTGAGGAAGCGGTGGCGCGCGGTGGCGCGCACGCGCCGGCCGGAGGCGAGGCTCACCTCGAAGACCGGCCGCTCGCCCACCTCCCACACGCGGTCGCTGCGAGCGGCGATCACGCGCCCGTCCTCGCTCAGGGCCAACACCTCTGGAGTGGTGCCGACGAGCTCGCGGACGGGTACGCGGCCGCCGTCGGCGAGGAGCACGGGCGTGTCGCCCGTGACGCACTCCCGCAGGTCGGAGAGCATGGGACGCTTGTTGGGGCGCGCCTCCACCGCGCGCGATAGCTGCGACAGCACCAGCACCGGGATGTCGAGCTCGCGCGCGAGCGCCTTGAGGCCGCGGCTGATGGTGCTGATCTCCTGCTGACGGTTCTCGCTCTGGTGGCGCGAGTTGCCCGACATCAGCTGCAGGTAGTCGACGACTATCAGCCCGACGTCGTGCTCGGCCATGAGGCGGCGCGCGCGCGAGCGCAGCTCCATCACCGTCAGGTCGGCGTGGTCGTCGATGAACACCGAGGCTTCGGACATGCGGCCCGCGGTGTCCGCGAGGCGCTGGAAGTCGCGGTCGGAGAGCTGACCCGAGCGCACGCGGCTCATGTCGACGCGCGCCTCGGAGCAGAGCATGCGCGTGACGAGCTGCACGGCCGACATCTCGAGGGAGAAGATCCCGACGGGCTTGCGCTCGCGCATGGCGGCGTTCAGGGCGATGGTCAGGGCGAAGGCGGTCTTGCCCATAGAGGGCCGCGCCGCCAGCACGTTCAGCGAGGAGCGCTGCAATCCGGAGGTGAGCTGGTCGAGCTCCTTGAAGCCCATGCGCAAACCTGAAACGGGGTCGGGGTTGGCGAAGAGCTCGTTGATGTACTGGAACGTCTCCGTCACCAGGTGAGGCATCGACTCGAAGAACGTGCGGCGTTTGCTCGTGGCGAGCTCGAAGATCGTCGCTTCGGCCTCGTCCAGCACCTCCTCGAGCGGTACCGCCTGCTCGTAGGCGTTCTGCATGATGCGCCCGCTGGCGCCGATGAGGTCGCGCAGCACCGCCTTCTCGCGCACGATCTTGGCGTACGACTCGGCGTAGGCGGCGGTGGGCACGCCGTCGGCGAGACCGATCAGGTAGGGGACCGATCCCACGCCCTCGAGCTCACCGCTCTGCCGCAGCTCCTCGGTGAGGGTCACGAGGTCCATCGGTTCGTTGCGGCGGTAGAGGCGGTCCATGGCGCGGAAGATCTTGCGGTGACCCTCCTTGTAGAAGTGGTCCGCCTGGACCGTTCCCTCCAGCGCCGCGAACACGTCGTTGTCGAGCAGCACGCTGCCGAGCACGCTCTTCTCGGCGTCCAGGTTGGCGGGTGGGG
>SKSV01000220.1 GCA_007122815.1 Trueperaceae bacterium
CCGACCTCATTAACGAACATAGGCTCAATGGTGATTGGGGCCGCGAGCCGGTCGGCGGCCAGTCCAGTCTCGATTGCACGATTGCGGAGCGCTCGCCCGCGTTGCGGAGTCATCACAACTCACCCCCAACGAACTCACGCTCCGGCCAGTCGACGCACTCCGAGGTCGGGATGAGGATCTTTCGACCAATCCGGAGGTGCCGAATGCGATGAGCGTTGAGGGCTCTGTAGATCTCGTTTCGACCGATGCGCCCACGCAGGAGTTCACGAAACTCGGTCGGCGTGACCAGGTCGTTGAGCTCGTTCGCGGCAGAAGGAGAAGGATTCATAATCCGTCCAAGCGGCCTGCCATATGTCAGCGGTTTACGTCATCATGCAGGTCAGTACAAGATTTACCGTGGCTTACCAGGCCCTCGGCTCCCTGAGCATATCCCATGCCCGTATTCCTGTGGTGCCTCGTACCTCAGCGAGCCTAGCCGTCCGGACCGAAACCGAATCCTGGGAGTGTCTACAGGAAATCTACAGGAACCGTGGCGGAACCTGAGCCTTCATTGGCGATACGCAGCAACACGATACGTGACAGACAGGATGCAGCAGGATAGGGCGGGAACAGGAGAAACGCTAGCCCCCAATTCGTAATCGGCAGGTCGTCAGTTCGAATCTGACCATTGGCTCCATCAGGTGTGACGTCACGGACGGCTTGAGGAGAGACCCCGCGCGAGGCGGGGTCTCTCTCGTTGGCGTGCGCTACAGACTGTCCGATGGTTGGGGGCTCGTTCCGACCGCGTCGGTGCGGGAGAGCACGACGGCCGCAGGCGACCGCGGCCAGACACTCGTGCACGATGGCGCGCTAGAATCGGCTGCACCTCACAGCTCGACAGCGGCGGAGGCCGTGAGGGAACGTCTGGGTACGGTCAGGAGGCTGAGACGAGCCGGAGGAGGGACGCCCGTGAAACGACGACGAAGGTGCGGTTTCGTGTGGCTCGCGTGTGCGCTGCTGATCGCGTGCGGCGGTGGCCCATCCGTTGACGACGTCGACGTCGCTCTGTGGGACGAGGCGCGCTGGGACGAGGCGCGCTGGGAGTAGCGAGGGGGTGATCTGGATGAGGCGGTATGGCTACTGGTTGCTCGGCGTGGTGGTGGCCTTCGCAGGAGTGTGGGCGACGGCCGAGGTGAGTTTGCACGAGTTCGGACCCGGCGCGGTGATCCGCTCGAGTGAGGTCAACGAGAACTTCCGCATGCTCGCCGAGGCGTTAGCGACGAAGCAGATGCGGATCGCTGGTGCGTGCGCTGCGGGATCGTCGATCCGCGCCATCGGCGACGACGGCACGGTCGTATGCCACGTGGATCAGGTCGGGGAAGCGGGCGCTTCGGGCGTGACGTCCTTGAACGCCATGACCGGGAGCGTGGTCTTGCAAGCCGGAGCGAACGTCTCCATCGACGACTCGGCCCCTGGCGAGATCGTCATCACGGCCGTGGGGGGTGGCGCTGACGGGACGTCGGCGGTCGCCAGCGACGGCACCTTGACGGGTGACGGCAGCAGCAGCTCCCCGCTGGGCCTTGCCGACCTTGCGGTGACCGGGGCGAAGCTCGACGACTTCGGCGCCAGCCCCGGGCAGGTGCTCAGGTTCGACGGCAGCACCTGGGTGGCCGGTGACGACGAGGACACCACCTATAGCGCCGGCGAGGGCCTCAGCCTGAGCGGCACCGCGTTCGCGCTCGATACCGCCTTCACGGATGCGCGCTACGTGGCACCCGACGGCAACGGCGGCTTCGCGGTCGGCGGCGCTTTTGGAACGGGCGCCATCCCCACGGCAGGTGATGGCGTCAGGCTCATGTGGTACCCGGGCAATGCCGCCTTTCGGGTCGGCGGTGTCGACGGCAGCCAGTGGAACGCCAACAACGTCGGCAGCTACTCGGTGGCGATGAACTGGAACACGACGGCGAGCGGCCTGCGAAGCATCGCGACGGGTTCGAACACGATCGCGAGCGGTCCAAACAGCACCGCGATGGGCGCCCTCACGATCGCGGCAGGCCATGGAAGCGTCGCCATGGGCTTGGGCACGCGTGCACTGGCCACAGAGATGGTGGCCATCGGCACCTTCAACGCCCCGACCGGTGTCACGGGCAGCAGCGCCTTCGATCGCCCCGCTTTCGTCGTCGGCAACGGCACAACCGACAGCAACAGGAGCCACGCCCTGCTGCTCTTGGCCAACGGTGACCTGCGCATCACGGGTCCGATGCGGGTCGGTCAGTTCCCGTCCACGACGGGCACCACCGTGTGTCGGACAACGAACGGGACGCTGGCCAACTGCAGTTCGAGCGCTCGCCTCAAGGAGGACGTGAGCGACCTGCGTCATGCGGCCGCCATGGACCTCGTCGAGCGGTTGCGACCCGTCTCGTTCCGATGGCGGGGCTCGGCTCGGGAAGACCTCGGCCTGATCGCCGAGGAGGTCGCGTCCCAGGAGCCGCGCCTGGTCATCTACGGTGAGAACGGCGACGTCGAAGGCGTCAACTACCGCCACCTCACCGCCGTGTTGATCGCCGCCCTACAGCACGTGCAGGCCGACTTCAACTCGACGCTGGCCGCCCAACGCTCCGAGATCGAGGCGCTGCAGGAGCGTCTGACTGCATTGGAGGACAGCCTGGACCGGCGGGGCGCCGAGCGGCGGGCCGACAGCCGCTGACAGCTCGTCTCCGGTTGTCTCGCCGCGGCCGATGAGCATGCACATGTGCCCGTGGGTCGTCGCCACGAGGTGCTGTCTCGGTCTCACCCCAGCGGCGTGAACGCCGGCGTGCTCGTGTCGTCGCGGCCGCGGATCATGATGACCGGCACGTGCACCATGCGCAGCACGCGCTCGGCGACCGAGCCCATGATGGCGCGGCTGAGG
>SKSV01000258.1 GCA_007122815.1 Trueperaceae bacterium
CGCGGCCGTAGCCCGGTTCGTGCCGGCTCCAGGGCCTCGGCGCGCTCGAGCGACCACGGGCGGGTCCCGCGGCGCCGGTCAAGTGCGTGTGAGCTGGGACCAGAGTGCGACGAGAGCGGTGAACGCAACGCGCTCGCGGCGCCAACCGTACCCGAGGTCGGGCAGGGTCACGCGCCGCGCCTCCGTCCCGTTCGGTCCGGCGATCGCCCAAGCGCTCGTCCAGTTGGCGGCCGCCGGCGTCCCGTCCATGGGCTCGACCCTCCAGGGGGCGAGCGCCAGGCAAAGGTCCGCAGCACAACGGGCGCGGCCGCTCTCGGCCAGCTGCGCTGCGACCGTCGCCGCTTCGGCGTCGACAGGGTCGAAGCTCGGAGGCGCGGAAGGCGCCGCAGGGAGCACGGCCATCGCGTCGTCGCGCCATGCTATCACGCCGTAGACGAGCGGCCAGCCCTCGTCTGCCGGCCCCGCCGCCTCGTCGATGCCGTTCAAGAGGGCGCCCCCGCTGGCGCAGTCGACGACCGCCAAGCGCGTTCGCCGAGCACGCAAGAGGGCGATGACGAGCGCCGCGAGGTCTTCGCCGTCACGGCCCCAGACTTGACCCGCCAGGTGTCTCTCGACCTCCGCGAGGGCCGGCGCCAGCAGCTCGCGGGCAGCCTTCTCGGTATCGGCCTTGGCGGCGACGCGCACGTGCACGCCGTCACGCTTGGCGTAGGTGGCAACGCTCGGGTTGGCGCGCTCGGTCAAACCCTCCAGGAGCCGAGCCAGGTGGGATTCGCCAATGCCGTGGGTCTTCAGCGTCGTGGCCACGAAGGCGGCTTCCGGGAAGTCGAGCTCGGGGACCAGTTCCTCGTGCCACATGCGCTTCAGCTCACGCGGCGGTCCCGGTAGGGCGGCGACGAGCCGCTCGTGCCCGTCGACGGTCGTGCGCGCGAGCCAACCAGGAGCGGTGCCGGCGGGGTTCGCGAGGGATCTCGCGGAAGGCACGAGCCAGGCCTGCTTGAGGTTCCCGCTGGGCATATCGCGTCCCAGGCGCCCGAACCGCTCGCGCAACCAGCGCTCGAGCTCGGGGTCCACCGCCGGTGTCTCCCCGAGCACGTCGGCGATGGCTTCGCGGGTGACGTCGTCCTCGGTGGGGCCCAGGCCCCCGCTGAGGAGCACGAGGTCGGTCCTGCGCAGGGCGGTCGCGATCGCCTCGCCGAGGCGCGCGCGGTTGTCGCCCACGCGCAGCGACCAGTAGACGTCTACGCTGCGTGCGGCGAGCTCGCCCGCCAGCCAGGCGCTGTTGGTGTCGTCGACCTCGCCCAGCAGCAGCTCGGTGCCGACGGCGATGATCTCTGCGGAACGGATCGGAGTCATGAGCGCGAGCGTAACGGTTCGTGGCCGCTGCGGGTCGGCAAGGTGTGGCCGGGTACGGATCCCTGCGCAGGCGGTGCTAGCATGCTCCATGCTCCACGCTTCCTCCCCGACGTGTGCTAAGCACGCCTCCGCCAGGCCGTGAAGGCTACGACGCGCGCCGCGTTGCGCGGTACCCGCTGGGAGGCGCTGGCGGGACGCAGCGTGAAGGACGAGCTCCGCGCCAACCTGATGGAGCGCCTGCGCGAACGCTCATCCGTCTTCCCGGGCGTGCTCGGGTACCAGGAGAGCGTCGTGCCGCAGGTGGTGAACGCGTTGTTGTCGCGTCACAACTTCATCCTGCTCGGCCTGCGCGGGCAGGCCAAGACGCGTATGCTGCGCGCCCTGACCGAGCTGCTGGACCCCGAGGTGCCGGTCCTGAGCGACGCCGAACTCCCCGACGACCCGTTCGCCCCGAGCACGCTCGAGGGTCAGGCGCTCGTGGCCGAGCACGGCGACGACGCGGCGATCTCATGGCTTCCCCGTGAGGCGCGCTACGTGGAGAAGCTCGCCACGCCCGACGTCACGGTAGCCGACATCGTGGGCGACATCGACCCCATCAAGGCCGCCAGGCTCGGCACCCAGCTCGGTGACCCGCGCTCCGTCCACTACGGGTTGCTGCCGCGCGCGAACCGCGGCATCTTCGCCATGAACGAGCTGCCCGACCTCGCCGGCAAGGTGCAGGTCGCGCTCTTCAACGTGATGCAAGAGGGCGACGTGCAGATCAAGGGCTACCCGGTTCGTTTGGCGCTCGACGTGCTGCTGGTGTTCTCCGCGAACCCCGAGGACTACACCGCGCGCGGGAAGATCATCACGCCGCTGAAGGACCGCATCGGGTCCGAGATCCGCACCCACTACCCGCGCACGACCGAGGACGCGATGGCGATCACCGCTCAGGAGGCTTGGACGGCTCGCGACACCGGGGTACGGCTTCCCGGTTTCGTGCGCGAGGCGGTCGAGGAGGTGGCCTTCCAGGCGCGTGACGACAGCCGCGTCGACAAGCACTCCGGCGTCTCCCAACGCCTGCCGATCAGCCTCCTGGAGGACGTGGTGTCGAACGCCGAGAGGCGCAGCCTCATAGTCGATGAGGGCGATGTTGTCGCCCGCGATGTTGTCGCCCGCGATGCCATGGGGCGCGATGCCATCGCGCGCGTTTCCGACCTCTACGCCGGCCTGGCTGCGGTCACGGGGAAGCTGGAGCTCGAGTACGAGGGCGAACTCAAGGGTGGCGAGGTGGTCGCTCGCGAACTGGTGAGACGCGCCATCGGTCAGGTCTTCACGCGCCGCGCCGGCGACGCCGACCTGAGCCCGGTGGTGGCGTTCTTCGAGGCAGACCAAGCGCTCAAGGTCCCCGACGGCCTCGGAGGCGTGAAGCTCTTGGAGGTCTACTCTCAGGTGCCCGGTCTGCTCGACGCGGCGGCGCGGGTAAGCGAAGGGGACGGCGCCGACGACCTTGCGGTAGCGGCGGAGTTCGTGCTGGAGGGTTTGGTGGCCAAGCG